>NZ_JAXBVE010000008.1:0-160005 GCF_035181445.1 Photorhabdus africana | reverse complement strand
CTCTGTATTACCTCGTTTGATATGGAGTTTACAGATTGAACCCCTTGTTATCCACGTGAATATGAGTAATGTCACACAAATAATGATCAAACTAAATATTGCGATTTTTTGCGGCTTCATAGCCTTCTCTCCTTGCTTTTTATCAGGTAAGAGGCTAGCCTTACGTTGCTAGGCATAGGGGTAGCCTCATTTCGATTTATAGTCGGATGGGGCTTTTCTCTTTCTGCCTGGAACATAATGCTCAAGACAGAAAGTCTCAAGCACCCGGAGGCAGTATACGTTTATTCATATGAGATGCAAGATCTTGAAAACATTTATTATTGTCATGTAATACCTTCGAATTAAATTAACCAGCTAATAAAGCTATTAATAAAGAAAGGAAGGCGTGTTGAAAATGGAATATACCCGTCATCTTTCAAGCTGCCTCTTTGTTGGCTGTACTCACTCACCCCGGTCACATCGTTATCTATGCTTCCGGGGATTCGTTCCCTTGTCGTCGCGATGCAACTTGAAATCCATAGGGTATATATAGATAAAATAGTTTCTGAATGTGTTTAATTAATTGTCTCGATTAAATAGAAATGCTATTTCTATATATTATGATCATAATGACAATCTCTATTTTGCATCTTCGGCTAACTATGTCAATTTTATCTGGTTGGCTGCTATTTTCATACTGGGAAAGGAACTATTCTCCCGTATATCTGAAAGTTCACATCAAATAGTGTTTCTGATGAACTTTTTGTGCTTTTATTTTACGCTAATAAGTAAAATATAGCACAATTGATCAAACTAATAATTTATAGATAAAACAATAAATTAAAGATATACCTTCATGTGAAATGAACATAAATCATCGTATTTGTATAAAATTTGGGCTGATCAAGGTATATCCTCTTAAAACAAATGGTTGAAGTGATAAAGGTTATCATTACCATTATACGGGAGGAGAGCACTCCGATAACGGCGGCAAGAATAGCTATAGAATAAATGTGAGGTCAACTATGACAAACAGTGTTGAAACCTTTTCTCTGAATGAAACCGCATGGCAAGGAATCACCATCACCGCGAGAGCCGCAGCGCAGATCTTAAAGTTGATGCAGCAAAACCCACAAAGCAAAGGGTTATATCTGGGGGTTAAGCAGTCAGGATGTGCCGGCTTTGGCTATGTGTTTGAGATGGTTAACGATCCCGCGCCTGATGATCTGAGGTATGAAAATGAAGGTGCGTGTCTATATGTTCCTCTGAAGGCAATGCCATTTATTGATGGGACTGAAGTGGATTTTGTTCGTGAAGGTTTAAATCAGATATTTAAATTCAATAATCCAAAAGCACAACATGCCTGTGGGTGTGGTGAAAGCTTTGGTATATAAGTGTACCAATATATGTCTCAGAGCAATGTAGAAATCAGTGATGATGTGCAGACTTGGCTCAGCGATCATCGCTATAAAGAAGGTTTCTTTACTCAGGTAGCGACGGATGAACTAGCTAAAGGTTTGAGTGAAGATGTTGTGCGAGCCATTTCCGCAAAACGCAATGAGCCCGAATGGATGCTTGAATTTCGGCTAGAGGCTTATCGCCATTGGCTAGGAATGGAAGAACCCCATTGGTTGAAAGCGAATTATCCTAATCTTGATTACCAGGACTACAGTTACTATTCAGCACCTTCATGCGGTGCTTGTGGTGATAGTTGCAATTCACAATCTAGTGCTGTCCAAGGGACAGGGGCGGAGCAAGCTGATAGCTATTTAACCGCGGAAATTGAAGAAGCATTTGATAAGTTGGGTGTTCCTGTACGGGAAGGTAAAGCTGTTGCGGTAGATGCTATTTTTGACTCCGTTTCTGTTTCAACAACCTATCGGGATAAGTTAGCGAAAGAAGGGATTATTTTCTGCTCATTTAGTGAAGCAATACAGGAATATCCCGGATTGGTCCGTAAATACCTCGGCAGTGTGGTTGCAAGCCACGATAACTTTTTTGCCGCGTTGAATGCCGCAGTGGCTTCTGATGGTACTTTTGTTTATGTGCCAAAAGGTGTTCGATGCCCAATGGAACTGTCCACCTATTTCCGTATCAACGCGGCGAAAACGGGCCAATTTGAGCGTACTATCCTGATTGCTGATGAAGGCAGTTATGTCAGCTACATAGAAGGGTGCTCTGCACCGGTGCGTGATAGCTATCAGCTTCATGCTGCTGTTGTCGAAGTGATTATCCATAAAGATGCCGAAGTGAAATATTCCACTGTCCAGAACTGGTTTTCCGGTGGTGACAGTGCTGGGGGAATTCTCAACTTTGTCACTAAAAGGGCATTATGTGAAGGCGAAAATGCCAAAATGTCTTGGACTCAATCGGAAACCGGTTCCGCAATTACTTGGAAATATCCCAGTGTGATCTTGAAAGGAGATAACTCGATTGGCGAGTTTTTCTCCGTGGCTCTGACTAACGGTACTCAACAGGCAGATACCGGTACCAAGATGATCCACATTGGCCGTAATACTAAATCGACCATCATTTCAAAAGGCATTTCTGCTGGCCGTAGTCAGAACAGTTATCGTGGGTTGGTTAAAATATTGCCGGGAGCGGAAAACGCCCGTAACTATACCCAATGTGATTCCATGTTGATTGGTACCGAATGTGGCGCGCATACATTCCCTTATGTCGAAGTACAGAACAATACGGCGCAATTGGAGCATGAAGCGACAACCTCCCGCATTGGTGAAGATCAATTGTTCTATTGTTTGCAACGAGGCATTAGTGAAGATGATGCGATTTCTATGATTGTTAATGGGTTTTGTAAGGATGTGTTCTCTGAACTTCCCCTTGAATTTGCTGTTGAGGCACAGAAATTGCTGGCGATCAGCCTTGAACACAGTGTCGGATGAGTTTTCCCTGTTTCCCTTTTTATGACAAAACGTTAAGTCGTTCGAAGGCATGTAATATGTTAAGTATTAAAAACTTACGAGTCAGTGTTGAAGGTAATGAAATCCTGAAAGGATTAAATATTGAAGTTAAACCGGGTGAAATTCATGCCATTATGGGGCCGAATGGTTCCGGTAAAAGTACATTATCAGCAACGTTAGCTGGTCGTGAAGAGTATGAGATTGATGATGGTGAAATCACCTTTAAAGGAAAAAATTTACTTGGATTTGAGCCAGAAGAGCGAGCCGGCGAGGGGATTTTCCTGGCGTTTCAATATCCGGTAGAAATTCCGGGTGTCAGTAATCAATTTTTTCTGCAAACCGCGGTGAACGCGGTCCGCCAGTATCGCCATCAGGAGCCGCTGGATCGCTTTGATTTTGCCGATTTTATCGAAGAAAAAATTGAATTATTGGATATGCCACCGGATTTGCTGACACGTTCAGTTAATGTTGGTTTTTCCGGTGGTGAGAAAAAACGTAACGATATTCTGCAAATGGCCGCGCTGGAGCCGACACTTTGTATTCTGGATGAAACAGATTCAGGGCTGGATATTGATGCATTGAAAATTGTGGCTAATGGGGTGAATTCTCTACGTGATCCAAATCGTTCATTCATTATTGTGACTCATTACCAACGTATTTTGGATTATGTGAAACCTGATTTTGTGCATGTGCTTTATCAGGGAAGAATCATTAAATCCGGTGATTTCAGTCTGGCGAAAAAGTTGGAGGAGCAAGGTTATGGCTGGCTTATTGACCAACAGTGAAAGAACTGAAAAGGTGCGGCAAGTTGCAGAACGTAACCAGCAAGCATTAGCACGTTTTGCTGATTTGTATCATTGCCGTCATGGTGAGGATTCATCTCATGCCAGTTTACATTGGCAGAAAGCCATTAAAACCGGTTTTCCTCAATTCAGACATGAAGATTGGCGTTATACGCCGCTGGATAAATTATTAAATCGGCAATACAGCAGCAAAACTTGGGAATTAACAGTAGCACAATGCGAACAACTGGCGATTTCGATGGATTGTTGGCGTGTCGTTATGGTGGATGGTTGTTTTTCACCTTTACTGAGTTCTTGTGAATTTGGGCCATATCAGCTCAGTTTACTGGATAACAAAAGTGGGCTTCCGGCACCGATACAGGGTGAGATTTTTCTGCATTTGACAGAGAGTTTGGCCCAACAGCCTTTGGTTATTACGTTAAAGGCTGGGCAAGTGGCAGAAAAGCCCCTTTACCTGCTGAATATAACCAGTGGTCACTGTAGTGAAGCGTTGAATAGCAGTCATTACCGCTACCACATTGCCGTAGGCACGAATGCGAGTGCCAGCGTGATTGAACATTTCGTCAGTATTGATGGACAGCAACCTCATATGACAGGAGGCCGATTAACTGCGGAAGTGGGGGATAATGCTCATTTCACCCATATAAAACTGGGGGTTGAGAACAGTGCAAGCTATCACTTGGCTCATAACGATATTGTGATGGGTCGTGATGCTCAAGTAAAAAGCACCAGCTTTTTATTAGGTTCAGGGCTTGGCCGACACAATACCAGTATTAAGTTGAATGGCGAAGGGGCAAATCTGTTGTTGAACAGCTTACTATTGCCACAAGGAAAAGAGGTCGCTGATACGCGTACTTATTTGGAACATAATAAGGGTCATTGTGAAAGCCGCCAGTTGCACAAAACCATTGTGATGGATCAGAGCAAAGCGGTATTTAACGGCATGATTAAAGTGGCGCCTCATGCATTGAAAACTGACGGACAAATGACCAATAACAATTTGTTGTTAGGCAAACAGGCAGAAGTGGATACCAAACCCCAACTGGAAATTTACGCTGATGATGTGAAATGCAGTCATGGTGCGACCGTTGGTCGGATAGATGAAGAACAACTGTTTTATCTGCAATCACGTGGTATCAGCCGACGTGATGCAGAGCATATGATGGTATGTGCTTTTGCTGCTGAGCTGACTGAATCTATTGAAGATGAATTCTTGAAGACTGTGGTTATGAAACACATTAAGCACCGTTTAGCGAGAGTGGAAAGATGATTTTTTCTGTAAAAAAGGTGCGGCAAGATTTCCCGGTATTAACTCAACAGGTTAATGGGTATCCACTGGTTTATCTTGATAGTGCTGCTAGTGCTCAGAAGCCGGTTTCGGTTATTGAACGAGAAAGTGAATTTTGTTTGCACCAGTATGCGGCAGTTCACCGGGGAATTCATACCCTGAGCTCTGCGGCTACTCGAATGGTTGAAAATGTGCGCCATCAGATGGCGCAATTTATTCATGCTCAAAGTCATGAAGAGATTGTCTTCGTCAAAGGTACGACGGAAGGGATTAACCTGATTGCTAACAGTTATGGCCGCAATTTTATCAAGAATGGCGATAATATTGTTATTACTGAAATGGAACATCATGCCAATATTGTTCCGTGGTATATGCTGGCAGAACAGATTGGGTTTGAAATTAGAGTATGGCCATTGAATAAGAATGGCGAATTGGATCAAGTAGTCTTAGCCTCTTTGATTGATTCACGGACTAAATTACTCTCTTTTACTCATCTCTCTAATGTGCTTGGCACCGTGAATCCTGTACGTCAAATCATAAAACAGGCAAGAAAACTGGCTCATGAGCAGGGGAGTCGGTTACATATTCTAGTCGATGGTGCTCAGGCCATTATGCATAAGCAAGTTGATGTGCAGGATCTGGACTGCGATTTCTATGTTTTTTCCAGTCACAAATTATATGGCCCAACAGGCATTGGTGTGCTTTATGGGCGCAAATCCCTGCTGGATGCTATGCCACCTTGGGAAGGGGGTGGCGCGATGATAAAACAGGTCAGCCTGCAAAAGGGGATAACCTATGCGGAACCACCGTGGCGATTTGAGGCGGGAACCCCAAATATTACGGGAATTATTGGGCTTGGTGCTGCTGTCGATTATGTTACTTCACTTGGGCTGGACAAAATTCAGCAGCATGAACAGGTACTGATGGATTATGCAATGGCACGGCTGAAAGAGGTCAGCACCCTAAAATTGTATGGCCCTGAGCAACGTCAGGGGGTTATTGCTTTCAACCTTGGCCGACATCATGCTTATGATGTGGGAAGTTTCCTTGATCAATATGGAATAGCGATCCGTACCGGACATCATTGTGCCCTTCCTGTGATGGAACATTATCATGTTTCCAGTATGTGTAGGGCATCATTGGCGATTTATACTACGCAAGAAGATATTGATGCACTTGTTGTTGCATTGCAGCGAATAGAAAAGTTACTGGGTTGAGCTGGTATAGATTAAAAGAGTGTAAGGAAAAAGTCATGGCAAGTTTGCCCGACACAAATAAGTTATTACGTAATTTTTCCCGTTGTCAGAATTGGGAAGAAAGATATCTCTATATGATTGAACTGGGGGCGAAGTTGCCTCCTCTTACTGACGAACAACGCGAACCTGAGAACTTAATTGCAGGTTGCCAGAGCCAAGTGTGGATATTGCTGAGAATGGATCACCAAAACAAAGTGGAATTTATTGGTGACAGTGATGCTGCTATTGTTAAAGGCTTGGTTGCGATTGTCTTTATTCTGTTTCAAGATAAAACACCCCAGGAAATTCTGGATTTGGATGTGACTGAATATTTTGGAAAATTGTCTTTGGAGCAACATTTGACACCTTCACGCACGCAGGGGCTACATGCGATGATATGTGCCATCCGAAATAGGGCAAGTAAAATGGTTTGAATACCAGTCTTACGCGTTTCTTCAGCTACTGATAATATGTACGGCCAATAAGGCTTCAACTTTTTACACTTATACCCTATGGATTTCAAGATGGATCGCGGCGGCAAGGGAGCGAATCCCCGGGAGCATAGATAACTATGTGACCGGGGTGAGAGAGTGCAGCCAACAAAGAGGCAACTTGAAAGATGACGGGTATAAATTTATTCAATAACATTCAGAAGTCATTCCAGGAAGCAAGCATGAAACGAGTTTTAACGTTTATTGGCGTGTTATTGTTCAGTGGGCTAACTAACACAGTCAGTGCCACAGAATATACTTTGCCAGCGGCCAATAGTCGTTTAATTGGCGAAAATACGACATTGGTTGTACCCGATGATGGACGTTCTTTAGAGGCCATTGCTGCCGAATATAAAATTGGTTTACTGGCGATGCTGGAAGCTAATCCAGGTACCGACCCTTATTTGCCTGCTCAGGGTTCTGAACTGATTATTCCATCACAAATGTTGTTGCCTGATACACCGAGGCAGGGGATTGTGATTAACCTTGCAGAACTCAGACTCTACTATTTTCCTAAAGGAAAAAACAACGTCATCGTTTATCCCATTGGTATTGGGCAACTTGGTCGTAATACACCAGTGATGACAACATCTGTGAGTCAGCTAATTAAAGATCCAACTTGGACGCCGACTAAGAATATCCGTCAACATTATGCTGAACAGGGGGTTATCTTACCTGCGGTTGTTCCTGCTGGCCCGGAAAATCCAATGGGCGCATTTGCGTTGCGCTTAGCTGCCGGGCGTGGAGAATACTTGATCCACGGTACGAATGCTGATTTTGGTATCGGTATGCGGGTGAGTTCCGGTTGTATCCGTTTACGTCCTGATGATATTGAAGTGTTATTCAACGCCGTTCCCCGTGGAACACGAGTACAAATTATCAATGAGGCGGTTAAGTATTCGGTAGAACCAAATGGTAAGCGTTATATGGAAGTACATCAGCCATTGTCTAAAAAAGAGGATGATGATCCACAGACATTACCTATTGTCCGCTCAGCCGATTTGAACAAATTCATTGATAATAGCAAGACAGATAGGAATATTGTTGAACAAGCGATGGTACGTCGTTCTGGTATGCCGGTGCTGGTAAGTAAAGGCATAGAACCTGAAACACAACAGGACTTACCAGAAGAGAATCCAGAAGAGAATATAGTGCGGATGGAAGACGATGTTAAAGGTGCGGAACAGGCAGTGAATAATGATGTATCTGAATCGTTTAAATTACCGCCGTTATATCAGCCTGGGCCAATCTATCGGGAAAATTAATATTTTATTTGCGGACAAGGACGTCCGCTAATATTTATCGGCAGAATCTGGTGATAAAAAAATGGCGCACAGATGGACTGTGCGCCATTTTTGTACATAATTACAAAAAATTATTTTTTGTAGGAACGAACTTGATTATCCAGACGCTGATTCGCACGAGCTGCATCGTCTTTAGCGGCTTGAATGTCAGTACGTACTGCGTTCACGTCATTGCTCAGTTGATCAACTTTTGCATTCAGAGTCTGAATATCAGAAGTCAGTTGGTCAACCTTAGCAGTGCTTGAACAACCAGCCAACAGAGTAGAAGCTAGAACTACTGCACCCAGTACAATTTTAGTACGATTCATTATAATACCCTCTAGATTTAAGTTAATCTCCAAGTAGCCATGTAAGTATTACACAAAGTTTTTTAGAAAGAGAATAAATTTTTATCATGAAAACCAATTATTTCAATTTTTCTCTTTAGTGAGCGGATAATTTTCATCTAAATGTAAAAAAACAAAACCGTTGAGTAACATTTTAATCAAAAAAAGCCTATTCCATGAGGGAATGATATTCTTCGAAATAATTTTAGTTAAAAATTCTTATAAATAAAAAATACAACATCCAGGTCATCTTGCATCTATTGAACCATCGGGACATCTCTTTTAATGAAGCCATTTTTTATACATAAATTTAGGGTTTCTCTTAAAACAAATTTGTTAACTGAATCTTATTGTAGATGAATAACTTGACAATGTTCAGGTTGAATTCTAGGCTCAAATTCAAACTGGTAAGAGGAGTTTGTTATGTTAGCTGATCAATCTAACGAATATTTTAACATCAGCATTGACAACGGAGTTGCTCATTTACAACTCAGTCGTCCCGAAAAAGCAAATAGTTTGGCGCTTGGGTTTTGGAAACGGTTTCCTGAAACAGTAGAGCAACTCAGTCGTTCAGGTGAAGTGCGGGCAATGGTGATTTCTGCACAGGGAAACACATTTTGTGGTGGGCTTGACTTGCAAATCTTTTCCTCTAGCAAAGAGGCTAATACGGCTAATCCTAATGAACGGGAATCGATGCAGTTCAGCTTATTGCAAATGCAGGAGGCGATAAGTGTATTGGAACGTGCACGATTCCCTGTTATTGCCGCAGTACAAGGCGCTTGTCTTGGTGCGGGTTTTGACTTAATTGCTGCATGCGATTTTTGTTTTGCTGCTGAAAATGCGAAGTTTCGTATAGAAGAAACCAATATTGGTATGATGGCTGACTTAGGTATTCTTCAACGTTTGCGACATTTGATCCCTGGTGGTATGGCTCGCTATCTTGCTCTGACTGGGGATATGTTGAGTGCGGTTCAGGCTCATGATTTGGGGCTGGTGGTAAAGGTGTTCCCTTCTACGGAAACACTAATTGAAGGCGCTCTCGCGACTGCCCGGCGTATTGCGGATCGGCCACCAATTGCTATTAACGGGGTTAAACGGGCCATGCTTTACAGCCGTGATCATGGTGTCTACGAATCATTGCAACAAATAGCCCTGTTGCAAGCTTCGATTTTTAGCCGTCAAGATATCCTGTGCTCGATTCAAGCGAAAGCGACCGGAACAAAAAGTGAGTTCCAAAATTTAAGTGAAGTCGGTAAAGCTTTCGATGAGCCATGATTAAGATAAAGATGTTGATGAGATGTAAAGAGGGTTCTCCACAAATGATGTAGTGCTGGAAAATGTTATCATTGTTGAGAGTTAAGCCATTTTCTGACCGCGAGAAAACAGAGAATGGCATGATTATTAATATTAACTAGTATATACCCTGTGGATTTCGAGATGCATCGCGACGGCAAGGGAGTGAATCCCCGGGAGCATAGATAACGATGTGATCGGGGTGAGCGAGTGTCGCCAATAAAGAGGCAACTTGAAAGATAACGGAAAAGAAATCTGCGAGTATGATGATTGGGAAAATAATTTGGTATTACTGAATATGGGCGGAGAAAACCAGATATTCAATATCCTGAAACACCGCCATATTTGCGATGTTTCAGAAGTAAAATGACCTATTAAATTACAGTACGTGAACAGACGACGTGTTGGTTGTGCCGCTTGGAACTAGGGCGCCAGATACCATAACCACGATTTCACCTTTCTTCGCCAGGCCACTTGCTAACGCTGCTTCTTTACCAATGCGGTAGAAATCGTCGGTAGAGGCGATTTCTTTAACAATTTGGGTAGAAACACCCTTAACAAGCAGTAATTGGCGGGCAGTCACTTCATTAGTCGTTAATGCCAGAATGGGGGCGCCAGGGAAATACTTACGAATGGACTTGGCAGACTTACCGCCATAGGTTGCGACTACAATCAGAGGGGCTTCCAGTTTTTCTGCTGTTTCAACGGCACCACGACATACCGCTTCGGTCACGCGCAGGTTACGGCAATTGGCGGCTTCGATACGGCTTGGCATAACGCGGTCTGTACGCTCACAAATCGTTGCCATGATAGTCACTGCTTCTATTGGATATTTGCCTTTTGCACTTTCACCAGAAAGCATAACTGCATCAGTACCATCCAAAATAGCGTTAGCGACGTCACCGGCTTCTGCACGGGTAGGGCGCGGGTTTTTAATCATGGAATCGAGCATTTGAGTTGCAGTGATAACAACTTTGCGAGCGATATTACATTTTTGAATCATCATCTTCTGGGCGAAAATCACTTCTTCAACCGGAATTTCAACGCCAAGGTCACCACGAGCAACCATGATCCCGTCAGAAACTTCCAGAATTTCATCAAAATTGTTCAAACCTTCCTGATTTTCAATCTTAGAGATGATTTGAATATTTTCACCGCCATGCGCTTTCAGATGTTCACGGATTTCCAGAACATCGGAGCGTTTGCGAATAAAAGAAGCGGCGACGAAATCAACACCTTGTTGGCAGCCAAAGATCAAATCTTGCTTATCTTTTTCAGCCAAGGCAGGCAGGCTGATGGAAATACCCGGCAGGTTAACACCTTTATTTTCTCCCAAGTCACCGTTATTCAAAACTTGGCAAATGACCTCTGACTTAGTGACCTCTTTAACTATCATGCCGATCAAGCCGTCATCAACTAGCACGGTATTACCGGGAGCCAGATCCTCGGGGAAACCACGGTAAGTGACAGCAACACGGTTTTTATTACCGATAACGGAAGTGTCAGTAGTAAAAGTGAAGGTCTGACCTGCGGTTAGAGAGACATCATTACCACCTTCCAGCTTCATAGTTCGAATTTCAGGGCCTTTAGTATCCAGCAAAATAGCGGCTTGTTTACCTGTCTTAGTCATAACTGAACGGATATTTTGAATACGCTGGCCGTGCTCTTCATAGTCCCCGTGTGAAAAGTTGAGGCGCATAACATTCATGCCGACATTCAACAGTTCGGCTAGTTTTTCTTCGGATTCTGTTTTTGGTCCGATAGTACAAACAATTTTGGTTTTTTTCATGACAATCTATCTACAGGTTTTAATTGGATAAAATAGTGAATCGCCAACTTTATGGTTTGCGCAGATACCATGTGGTGTTGAACGTTGCGCAACATCATTAAGGACAAGTGGCGGGGAAGACATGCGGTGCTTTTTCAGTGTTCGGAAAATCAATAAGCTGAAACCATTCAACTCTAAATTTCGCCGTATTATAGAGACTTATTTCTGTGAAATGAATCGAAAAATGATTATATGAATTAATTATAACGGTAAACTGGAAAAATGATGCAGATCTTAACAGAGAAGAGTTATGGCTCATCGGGCAAACTGTTTGTAAACAAACAACAGTCTATTTTGACGTGGAAATAAGTTAAGCACAACCAAGATAAGAGATAATAAGAACAAGAAGAGCCACTTGTAGACTTGGTGCGTCCGAGTGGACTCGAACCACCGACCCCCACCATGTCAAGGTGGTGCTCTAACCAACTGAGCTACGGACGCACTGTAAACGGGTGTAATCATTATAGACCGGTGTAATCACTATGCAATTGGTGCGTCCGAGTGGACTCGAACCACCGACCCCCACCATGTCAAGGTGGTGCTCTAACCAACTGAGCTACGGACGCAATCTAATTGCATTGGTGACAACGGGGACGAATATTAACGGTGAGTTAGCCTTCTGGCAAGGGGAATAATACAAATTATGGTTCAACTGTTCGTATTTACATCTGTCACAGTAAATTTGTCGTTTATTCCACCAGTTAAGTATTCATCCCCGGCTTTAGGGTAAAGTAAATTAGTGGGTTGAATGTTGTAAAATTACCTCATCTGGTTGTTTTTGTGTCCATGAAATACGGGCAAAGATCATCACTGCTGATGCAGTCAGGCCAATAATAAAGCCGATCCAGAACCCTTGTGGCCCCATTGCGGGTACAATATAGTCGGTTAATCCCAGGATATAACCGCTTGGTAGCCCCAGAATCCAGAAAGCGATAAAAGTGATATAAAAGATAGAACGCGTATCTTTATATCCACGTAAAACACCAGCCCCTACCACTTGTATGGCATCAGATAATTGGTAAAGCGCCGCAAATAGCATCAGATGTGATGCCATGGTGATAACTTCAGGATTGTCGTTATACATCAAGGCGATCGGCTCTCGTAGAATAATAGAAAAGGTTGCGGTTAAACAAGCAAATACCAAACCAACCATAATGCCGGTATAGGTTGATATCCGGGCATTCTCGATAGATTTTTTCCCTAAATTATAGCCAACACGAATAGTGGTTGCTGCGGCCAAAGATATTGGGAACATAAACATTAATGAACTAAAATTTTGGGCAATTTGGTGCCCTGCAACAGCAGTAACGCCTAAAGGAGAGATCAGTAATGCTACTATGGCAAATAACGTAATTTCGAAAAATACCGCCATCGCAATAGGCAAGCCGAGGGCTGAAATGCGTTTCAAAATATGCCATTCTGGTGCGGCAAAGCGATGTTTAGGGCGGATATCCCTTTGTGATGATGCACGTTTCACATACCAACGCATTAGCAGGAACATGACCCAGTAAACGCTGGCGGTAGCAACACCACAGCCGACACCACCTAAAGCGGGCGCGCCAAATTTACCATAAATGAATATGTAGTTAATCGGAATATTAATCAATAATCCTAAAAAACTAATCACCATGCCTGGTTTGGTTTTCGATAAACCTTCACATTGATTACGCAGTACCTGATAAAACAGATAGCCCGGCGCACCCCACATTATTGCGTGGATAAATCCAACGGCTTTTTCTGCCAAAAGTGGATCTATATTGTGTTGCCTGTCAATCAGGAACTTGCTGTTGTATAGAATAGCAATAATGATAATGGAGAGAAAAATCGCCAGCCAGAACCCTTGCTGAGTTTGGCTGGCAATGAGATTCCTGCGACCAGAACCGTTCATTTGCGCAATAATGGGGGTTAAAGCTAATAGTAAGCCGTAACCAAATAAGATAACTGGCAGCCAGATCGAGGTGCCAACAGCAACCGCGGACATATCTGTTGCACTGACGCTACCCGCCATAACGGTGTCCACAACCCCCATTGCAGTTTGTGAAAATTGAGCAATAATGACGGGAATCCCCAGAGCGAGCAAACTACGCGCTTCTTTTAAATACTTCTGCACGCATTACACCTTTTTTATTGAAAGTCGAAAATATTAAGAAAGATATCTGTATATAAGAAACGATTTTTGAAAAATCAACCGCTTACTAACCGGAGTATTGTATCTATTTAATACCATATTACAACAATAATGCTGAGTTTATATTCAAATGATCAGGTGGTATTTATCAATGACAACTTGATATAAACTAATTAATAATTATACACAATCATTAAGAGGTTCTTCTATGTTCACAGGCATTGTTCAGGGAAAAGCACCCTTGGTTGCTATTGATGAAAAAAGTAATTTTCGGACTCATGTCGTTAAATTCCCGGCTGAATTATTGCCAGGTATTGAAACAGGGGCGTCAATTGCCAATAACGGTTGTTGTCTGACGGTAACCAAAATAGAAGGCGATGAGATTAGTTTCGACTTGATGAAAGAGACTCTACGTCTGACTAATCTTGGTGATTTACAGCCAGGGGATTATGTAAACCTGGAGCGGGCGGCTAAATTTGGGGATGAAATTGGTGGACATTTGATGTCCGGTCATATCATCACAGTTGCTGAGATAGCTAAAATTTTCACTTCAGAAAATAATCATCAAATATGGTTCCGTATCCATGATAAGCAATTAATGAAATATATCTTGCATAAAGGATTTATCGGCATCGACGGAATCAGTCTGACAATTGGCGATGTTGTTAATAATCGTTTTTGCGTTCACCTTATTCCTGAAACACTGGAACGGACGACATTAGGTAAAAAACGTCTTGGTCAGAGGGTTAATATCGAGATTGATTCACAAACTCAAGCGATTGTTGATACTGTGGAGCGTGTTCTTGCTCAGAAAGAGCGGGAACGGGTTGCCTCTCAGCAACCGGAGACATTCATGGAAGAATGCGCAGTAAATGAGGAGCGATAGGCGGACTTCGCTTGTCGCTTTCGAACAGAATTAACCGTGTACTAAAAGGGAGCACTGAACCCATCAATGCTCCTTTTTGTGATTTATATTGCAGTGTCTTGCATATCATGTTAACTAATATAATTAATATTGTTATTGTTGTGTTAATGCGTTTTCTCGTAAAGCGCAGGTTAATCCCCATGATGATATTTTTAGAGGCTACTTTTTTATGGAAAACCCGATTGAGTTAGATGAATGGCTTGAAGAACCTACACACGATGATGCTGTTGAAATGATGAATGCACAAGCTGTCGTACCTTTTGGTACCGCACTTTGGCCTTAACGGTTTTTTATAATTAAGGTTCTTTATACCCAATGGATTTCAAGATGCATCGCGGCGGCAAGGGAGCGAATCCCCGGGAGCATAGATAACTATGTGACCGGGGTGAGTGAGTGCAGCCAACAAAGAGGTAACTTGAAAGATGACGGGTATAGTTAATTATCTGGCTACTCGTAACCCGCCTTCAATACCTTTTAGACTGAATATGATTTGCCACAATTGGATATCGCGAGCACGAAATGCACCTGCACAGGCATTCAGATAATAGCTAAACATGCGTTTAAATGTTGGACTATAGTTATCTTGTATTTCAGGCCAGCAGGTAATAAATTTTTCATGCCAGGCCATCAATGTGCGGTCATAATCTGCGCCAAAGTTATGCCAATCTTCCATAACAAAACGGCTTTTGCTGGTGTGGGCTATTTGCTCAATAGAAGGCAGGCAGCCATTAGGAAAAATATATTTGCTGATCCACGGCTCAGCGCTGGCTTTAGCTTTGTTGGAACCAGCGGTATGTAGCAGGAATAAGCCATCAGGTGCCAAGTTTCGTTGAACAACGTCGAAGTAAGTTGCATAATTTTTAGGTCCAACGTGTTCAAACATACCGACAGAAACAATTCTGTCGAACTGTTCATGTAAATCCCGATAATCTTTCAGAATGATTTTTACATCCAGATTTGTACATTGTTTCTGTGCATATTTCTGTTGTTCGGATGAAATAGTTATACCTGTGACGGAAACACCATAATTTTTAGCAGCATAAGCCGATAGTCCACCCCAACCACAGCCAATATCCAGCAGGGTCATACCTGGAGAAAGTTCCAATTTCTCGCAGATGAGTTTCAACTTATCAAGCTGAGCCTGTTCCAGTGTTTTAGCTTGTTTCCAGTATCCGCAGGAATATTGCATATAAGGGTCGAGCATACGGGTAAAAAGATCATTTCCTAAATCATAATGTTGATGACCGACAATCCATGACCGTTTTGGCGTTTGCAGATTACGTAAGCGGGTTATTACGATTCTCACTATATCTTTGAGATTGTTGGGCATTTTATTTTCTAATCCAGCGCGTAAAACGCGATAAAAGAAAATATCTAACCGCTCACAATCCCACCAGCCATCCATATAACTTTCACCTAATCCCATCGAACCTTGTTGTAAAACTCTTTTATAGAAATGAGAGTTTTTTATCTGGATATCATAAGGATTGTGACCATTAATTTGAATACCTGCTTCTTCTAGCATCTCATTGGTCATTCTCTGCCAGGAGTTAATGGCTGTTTTCGGGTTTTTAATACAGGATGGACTCATATACTCTCCAACGTTAGGGGGATGGAATATTGAGGAGCTCGTTTTAGCTAGCAAAGCAGGATGCTAAGACGCAAAATGCAAAAAATAACAAAGAATCAAAGTAAAAAACCTTAAAGATGACTAATCCATGAGTTTAATGGGGGCAGTCATTGCTCCTGAAAACCTCAAATTCCAGGTTATACCTTATAGATTTCAAGATGCATCGCGACGGCAAGGGAGCGAATCCCCGGGAGCATAGCAAACTATGTGACCGGGGTGAGTGAGTGCAGCCAACAAAGAGGCAACTTGAAAGATGACGGGTATATTTATAATAGGGAATGTATTGAGTATAAAAGCGTAAAATTGTTTTATCAATTAATAAATAAAGGCTGCGATTAATTGATAATTAGCAGCCTTTATTGAGATAATAATCTGATTAATATCAGGAATTTTGTTCAACTGTTTGAATGCAGCGATCAGCGTTTTTTTTCCACTGTATAAAATATCCTAATGCCATCGGAACAACGGTAGAAACCATGACAGTGGTTGTGGATATAAGGGGATTGTTGATAAATGCTGATACAATCAGGCTGGCAATAAAACAGAGTCCTAATTGAAGCGTGTTTTGTAATGCAGTGGCTTTTCCACTGTCTTGTGGATAAGCGGATAAAGCGTTTGCTACTGCAATTGGGTATAACGCACCATTCATCGCAGCCATAAAGCAAAAAGGTACCAGAATGGTGAATAGAGTTGGTTCGCTAAATTTTGCAATTAAATAGAGCACAATCATACTGACAGCATAGCCAATTAACAGATAAGGGAAAATAATCTCACTTTTTATTTTGGCTAAAATACTGCGGCATCCATAACCTCCAACGATAAAGGCCAGCGTTTGAGGGATATAACTCAGACCAATGTCGTCCGGGGTATATCCCATCTCACCGAGAATTGAAGGTGAGCCGGTTAACCAGGCAAAAAAGCCAGCGCTGCATGATGCAAATATCAGAACATTACCACTGAATAGCGGTGATTTTAATAGCGCAAGGAAAGAGACATTATTTGTTTGCGCTTGAGTTTCACGGTTTTTGCGATTTTCTTGCAAGAACAGAGTAAAAAGCAACAGTAATAATGTAATCGTCAGTAAGACTAGGAAAATCATGCGCCAGCCGCCATGTTGTAACAGCCAAGCTCCCATCAAAGGCGCCAGGGCAGGGGAGAGCGCAACCAGAGGCATAATCGTTGCAAAAACACGTTTGGTACGATTGGCCTCATAACGATCAATAACTAGTGCTTGCCATGAGACGGCGGCTGAACAAACACCTACGGCTTGGATAAAACGCAAAACTAAAAGTTGGGTGGCGTCTGTTACCCACATCATACCCAGACAGCCAATAGAAAACAGGGATAGCCCGGTGATGATAATCGGCTTTCTGCCAAAGCGATCTGAAAGAGGTCCCCATAAAAGTTGAGCGAAGGCGAAACCTGCAAGAAAGATGCTTAGGCTGGCACTGATTGCTTCTGCCGATGTCGCTAATTCTTGTTGCATAGTGCCGAATGCTGGCAGATACATATCAATGGCCAGATAACCTAGCATACTCAAGCCTGCAAGGTAGAACATGAACTGACTTGAGTTTTTCATTTGATTGCTCTCTTTGAATATCATGATTGAAATAATTTGCAGTGATATACCCGTTATCTTTCAAGTTGCCTCTTTGTTGGCTGCACTCGCTCACCCCGGCCACATAGTTTGCTATGCTCCCGGGGATTTGCTCCCTTGCCGTCGCGATGCACCTTGAAATCCATAGGGTATAGGTAGATAACAATATTGACACATATTCTATATGTCGTGATTTTTACTTGTAAAATGGTAATATTTGCATAGTGCTGTGAAAAAAATTGAAAGGTAAAATTATGTGGTCGGAATATTCACTTGAAGTTGTGGATGCGGTTGCCAGAACAGGCAGTTTTAGTGCCGCTGCATCGGAGCTTCATCGTGTCCCTTCTGCGATCAGTTATACCGTAAGACAACTGGAAGAGTGGCTTGCTGTTTCGTTGTTTGAGCGTCGTCATCGGGATGTAGAATTAACTGAAGCAGGTGCTATTTTTATCAAAGAAGCTCGCTCTGTTATCAAAAAAATGATTGATACTCGTCACCAGTGTCAACAAGTTGCAAACGGCTGGAGAGGGCAATTTAGTATTGCTATTGATCTCGTTGTCAAACCAGAACGTAGTCGCCAGCTTATTCTTGATTTTTACCACCATTTTCCTGATATAGAACTTTTTATTCATCAGGAAGTGTTTAATGGTGTGTGGGACGCGCTGGTGAATAGTCGAGTTGATGTTGCAATTGGTGCAACCCGGGTAGTTCCAGTCGGGGAAAGGTATAGTTTCCGAGATATGGGGTTTATGCCTTGGCTATGTGTGGTTAGCGCTGACCATGCGCTGACTCAGTTGCCGGGTCCGTTATCTGATGACCAAATACGGCCTTATCCCAGTTTGTGCCTTGAAGATACATCCCGTAATTTACCGAAGCGTGACACCTGGAATCTGGATAATCAGCGCCGGTTGGTGGCTCCTGATTGGGAATCCGGTTTGTCTTGTCTAAACGAAGGGTTATGTGTGGGAATGGTGCCTAAACATAGGGCAATGCCGCTTATTCGGCAGAATAAACTCGCCGTGCTGGAATTGGAACAGCCTTTACCAGACAGTCCATGTTGTTTGGCATGGGTTCAAAACAGCCATTCTCCAGCATTAAGTTGGCTGCTTGACTATCTTGGCGATAGTGAAACTCTTAATGCTGAATGGCTTCAAGATGAATAAAACGGATTAACGACGATAGTCGATAAATGGACCATCCACGACAGAACGTCGCTCAACCAAGCGTGGATGTACTTCAATAGTTTGTGCATCTTCACGTTTATTGATTATTCTGTCCAGTAACATGGAAAACGCCATCTGCCCTAGTCGTTCTTTTGGCTGATGAATGGTGGTCAATGCCGGAGAGAAATAACGCGCGTTGCGTATATTGTCATAACCGATGACAGAAATATCCTGTGGGACGCGTAATCCTAATTCATCAGCAGCACAAATCGCCCCCATAGCCATAACATCTCCGCCGCAGAAAACCGCAGTCGGGCGCTGTTTTTGATTCAAGATTTGATGCATGGCTTTATAGCCCGATTCTGGTTCAAAATCCCCCTGAATAACCCACTCTTCTCTGATCGGAATGTTGGCTTCTTTTAACGCCTTTAAGAATCCTTGATGACGGCCACCGCCGGTATTTCGTGCCAGAGGGCCGGGGATCGCACCAATATCACGATGACCACGTTCGATGAGATAACGACCAGCCAGATAACCGCCGTGGAATGCATTATCAATAATCGTATCGGTGAAATCACTTCTGGCCTGTCCCCAATCCATGACGACCATTGGAATATTGCGATAATCTTCCAACATTCCCAACAACTGTTCCGGGTATTCTGAACACATAATTAGCAGCCCATCTACACGTTTTTGTGCCAGCATGGCGAGATAGGCTTTCTGTTTATTAATGTTATTGTGTGAGTTACATAAAATCAGCGTATAGCCTTTGCTATAACAACTGTTTTCAACAGTCTCAATGACCTCAGCAAAATAGGGTGCTTCACTGGACGTTGCCAGTAATCCGATCGATTTTGTGTGGTTAACTTTCAGACTGCGAGCAACGGCACTGGGTGAATAATTCAGTGCTTTAATAGCAGCCCAAACAGCAGCTTTAGTATCTTCAGCGACGAAGCGGGTTTTATTAATAACATGGGATACGGTGGTGGTTGAGACGCTAGCGTGCTTAGCCACATCTTTGATCGTTGCCATGAGGTGAAAGACTCCTGACCTTTTTGGTCTAAATTTAAAACGCTTTGTTAATCGCTTGCTCGTCCTTTACATAGACGGGCTAGCAATAAGTTAGCGATAAATCCTGAATTTTGTCTGATCTAGCTCAAAAGTGAAAGCAATAATCAGTGTTATAAAATGAGTGGTAATCGCTATTTATGTTTTTCCTTATGTAAGGGCAATTAACTATCTCAATAGACTGGTTTTGTCGTTATAAACTTTTTATTCTGAGGAGGCTCTATGAATACCGATTTGAAGCTTGGTTTATTTACTGCTGTCAGCACGTTGGTGATGATTGCCATTTTTGCCGCTCTTTGCTTGATCTTTGCTTGATGTTTTGGACTGATTAGATGATTTAAAAATTGGGCAGATAGTCTCTTTATCTGCTCTTTGTCTTTCTGCCGCCGCTGTGTCTGTCATCTTAACAACCTCTGAGATAAATAACCGTGAAAATGATGTCATCTGTGTCAGGATACGAAGAGATCAGGATACATATTAGTGAGAGAAAATGGTATTCTCCGCAATATTGTGACGATGTTGGTTATCAACAGACTGTTGGTTTAAAGGAAATAAAAATGACGACTATTGAGAAGATTGAGCGCCAAATTAAAGAAAACCCGATTTTATTGTATATGAAAGGTTCTCCTAAATTGCCAAATTGTGGCTTTTCTGCGCAGGCGGTTCAGGCTTTATCCGCGTGTGGTGAACGTTTTGCTTACGTAGATATTTTGCAAAATCCAGATATTCGTGCAGAGTTGCCAAAATATGCTAATTGGCCAACTTTTCCTCAGCTTTGGGTGGACGGTGAGTTGGTAGGTGGATGCGATATTATCATTGAAATGTATCAGCGTGGTGAGTTACAAACATTAATCAAAGAAACTGCTGATAAATATCGTTCTCAGGACGAAAACGCGACAGAGTAATTTTTTAACTACTTACAGATTATACCCAATGGATTTCAAGATGCATCGCGACGGCAAGGGAGAGAATCCCCGGGAGCATAGCAAACTATGTGACCGGGGTGAGCGAGCGCAGCCAACAAAGAGGCAACTTGAAGGATAACGGGTATATTATGCTATCCCCCCATATGTTGATATATGGGGGGATTATTGTTTAGATTTGGTTATATTAATCTAGCTGTTCAGCTATTTATCCGGTTTTTTCTGCTGTTGCTGCTAAGGGCCAGCCACCAAGTTGTTTCCAACGGTTGACCATTTCACAGAATAATTCAGCGGTACGATCAGTATCATATAAGGCGCTGTGAGCCTGATTATTATCGAATGGGATACCGGCTGTGATGCAGGCTTTTGCTAAGATTGTTTGTCCTAATACCAGACCACCTAAAGTAGCGGTGTCAAAAGTTGCAAACGGGTGAAACGGATTTCGTTTTAGTCCGGTGCGTTCCGCGGCAGCCATAACAAAGCTGTGATCGAAGTTAGCATTGTGAGCAACGATAATTGCCCGATTACAATGATTATTTTTTATCCCTTTACGAACCATTTTAAAAATAGCGTGCAGAGCTTCATATTCGCTCACTGCCCCACGTAGCGGATTTAATGGATCAATGCCGGTGAATTCCAAGGCTGCTGGTTCAAGGTTGGCTCCTTCAAATGGCTCAATATGGAAGTGAAGTGATTCGCCAGGCGTTAGCCAACCTTCACCATCCATCTCCAGTGTAACGGCGGCAATTTCAAGTAATGCATCTGTTTTGGCATTAAAACCGCCAGTTTCAACATCAATAACAACAGGGTAATAACCTCTAAAACGTCCACTAAGGACGTTTGGCTCTTTTTTGTCAGACATCAGATTGAGTTACCCAGAGCGTTGCGGGCATTTTTGTTTTCAATAAGTTCAATTTTGTAGCCATCTGGATCTTCAACGAAAGCGATAATGGTTGTTCCCCCTTTTACAGGACCTGCTTCACGGGTAATGTTACCACCTGCTTTGCGAATAGATTCGCAAGTGGCTGCGACATCATCAACACCTAATGCGATGTGACCAAAGGCATTTCCCATTTCGTAATGGTCAACTCCCCAATTATAGGTCAACTCGATTACTGCTCCTTCGCTTTCATCAGCGTAGCCAACGAAGGCGAGTGAGTATTTATATTCGGTGTTTTCACTGGTGCGCAACAGGCGCATTCCTAACACTTCAGTGTAAAAATTAATGGAGCGTTGTAGATCACCAACACGGATCATGGTATGGAGTAAACGCATAATTACCTCTAATTTAATGGTTTTACCAATATTTTTGTGCGGTAGATCGCACAAAAACCACTAACTATAACGTGTCTTACGGTTACAGTTCAATTTGACCATAATTATAATTTATTCTTATCTAGGTTTATAATTAAATATAGTATGTGAATTGTATAGGAAACGGGATGTGATGGCTGAGCAACTAGAATTTTTTGCTATTCCCAGTCCTTGTCGAGGAATTTGTCAGGCGAATGAGCGGGGGTTTTGTCTGGGGTGTTATCGCAGCCGGGAAGAAAGATTTAATTGGATGAAAATGTCAGATGGGCAAAAGCGTGAAGTATTGCGACTGTGTCGGCAAAGATATTTACGTGTATTGAGAGCACAAAATCAGACAGATGAAGAACCACCTGAACAGCCATCACTGTTTTAATTATCGATTTTTGAGGTTATTGGGATTACCAATTCAATGATTTACTTATATAGGGTTATATTTTTGGCAACATTATAAATGTTCTACTATAATTTCAAGTATTTTGTTTGTTATTTTTTTATTTCTTGATTAACGAAATGGTTAAGTGAGCTTATTTGAATTTCTTTATAACCTTATGTTTTAAATGGAATTTTAAGCTTGATTGTGTGATAAATGTAAAATAAAAACAACATTAATGTAAAAATAGATAGCTTAGCATTTAGATGACAGCTATTCTTATAGTACTTTGAATAAAGTATTGAATGATATTTATTGGTTTCTGTTTGCTTGTATTCATAGTTATGATAGTTTTTATGTTAAAAATATTGTATGTTAATTGTTTTGTTCTGAGTTTAAATTAAGTTTAGTTGTTCTTGGTTATAGTTACCTGAATTAGTTAGTTACTAAGAATTTACTGTGATTATACAGAAGTTATATATACTTTTTTAAGGCTAGTTTTAGCCTGATTTAGAAAAATTTGGCTGTTATGTTTAGTAGGCTAGTTATTTAAGGAGGGACAATTGGAAT
Source organism: Photorhabdus africana (assembly GCF_035181445.1). Taxonomy (NCBI): domain Bacteria; kingdom Pseudomonadati; phylum Pseudomonadota; class Gammaproteobacteria; order Enterobacterales; family Morganellaceae; genus Photorhabdus; species Photorhabdus africana. The sequence continues at coordinate 136,849 of NZ_JAXBVE010000008.1, read as the reverse complement.
CTACATTGGGATCAGATCTGGCACGGTTAGTTCGTATTTGGCGTGCTTTAATTGACTACCGTTTAAAGCCGTTAGAATTAACTCAGACTCATTGGGTAACGTTATACAATATTAGCCGGTTACCTCAGGAGCAATCTCAGATACAGTTGGCGAAAGCTATCGGTATCGAGCAACCATCTTTAGTCAGGACATTAGATCAGCTTGAGGAAAAAAAGCTTATCACCCGGCATACTTGTGCCAATGATCGTCGTGCAAAGAGAATCAAGCTAACTGAAGATTCTGCATCGGTTATTAGGGAGTTAGATGGTGTTATTGAATCCACAAGAAATGAGATTCTGGGGGGTATTTCACGCGAGGAACTTGCTTTTCTTTCCACTTTAGTTCAGAAGTTAGAGCAAAATATTATCCAATTACAAAATAGATAGTAATTACGATATCCATGAAATGCTAACCAGATGAAAGAAGACCGCGACTTACTAGAATGAAGTCACGGTTTTCTTATCTATATCTTATTGTCGAGGTGAAACAGTAATATTACTACCTTGGCCTGCGATTCTTACACGTTGGCCTTTATGAAAGGCTGTTTTGCCTTGTTTTTGAACAACAATGATGCTTTCACCACTGTCACGACGAATTTCGAGTTCTACACCTTTAGTTGTATTAAGAGCTCCCTGAACATTTTGGCCCGCGACACCACCGGCAATCGCACCCGCGGCAGTTGCTAATGTGTTGCCACTGCCGCCACCAATAGTATTACCAACAAGGCCTCCTAGAACTGCACCACCAATCGCGCCTAATACATTCTCATTGCTGCCCGCCTGAATATTGATAGGACGAACAGAAACAACTGTGCCGTAAGAGACAGTTTGGACCTGCTTAGCTTGTCCAGCAGTGTAGGTATCACCAGAAAGAGAATCGGTGTTGACACAGCCTGATAATGAAGCAACGGCAACCGCGCTAACTAAAAAGTGTTTAAACATAGTAACTCCTAATTTCGATGCCTGACTGCAGAAATCTGATAGCTCACTGGGCAATCAGGCTAACAACCGGCATTGGCAATAAGTAATAAAAAGTTTATTCAAATAGAATGTCAGTACATTAGCAATCTAGTGCTAAACATATATTAAACGTCAATAGAGATTTTTAAAAGAAATAGCTATTAATGAAAAATTCCGCATTTTTTGTGAAGTTGTTTCCAAAACTCAGGTTTTATTCCTTCGTTTGTCTATTAGTCATATACAGCCAAAACCACTGCGCTTTATAGTTATTGGCATGGTTTCTGATTTTATCGAGACAGATTCTAAGCAGGAAGGCAAATTAAATGGTTATGAAGTCAGGTCGTTATATTGGTGTAATGTCGGGTACAAGTCTGGATGGCGTTGATGTAGTGCTTGCCGCAATCAATGATAAAGTTGTTGCTCAGCAAGCCAGTTATTCGCATCCATTCCCATACGAATTAAAACAGAAAATTCTCGCAGTTTGTCAAGGGCAGCAAACGACATTATCGGCAATCGGTCGGTTGGATTATGAACTTGGTTCTTTATTCGCTGAAGCTGTACAAGGCTTACTGATTAAAACCGGGTTGACCGCAAGTGACATTACTGCTGTGGGATGTCATGGACAAACCGTTTGGCATGAGCCAGATAGTCATACGCCTTTCACTATGCAACTTGGCGACAATAACCGTATTGCAGCTTTGACTGGGATAACTGTGGTTGGCGATTTTCGTCGGAGGGATATGGCCTATGGTGGGCAGGGAGCGCCATTAGTTCCCGCTTTTCATTTCGCCGTATTAGGCCATCTGACAGAACGAAGGATAATTCTCAATATCGGTGGTATTGCCAATATAACGACGCTATTACCTGGATCACCTGTCAAAGGGTATGACACAGGTCCGGGTAATATGCTGATGGATAGTTGGGTATGGCGTCATCAGAAAAAACCTTATGATAAAGATGGGCAATGGGCACGAGAAGGTGTTGTTAATAACAAATTGCTCGGACAAATGCTTTCTGATCACTATTTTTCACGACCAGCCCCTAAAAGCACAGGCCGCGAGTATTTCAATATGAGTTGGTTAGAGGCGCAATTAGTTAACTTTCCTGACATATCAGCTGTGGATGTTCAGGCAACGCTGGCCGAGCTGACAGCAGCGTCTGTATCACAGCAAATTATGCTGAGTGGTGGGTGTGAACGTCTGTTGGTTTGTGGTGGTGGCGCACGTAACCCGCAGATAATGAGTCGGCTTTCTGCCTTATTACCGGGGACGGAGGTTTGCCCGACAGATAAATATGGCTTAAGTGGTGATGATATGGAAGCACTGGCATTTGCTTGGTTAGCATTCCGTACAATGTCAGGTGCGCCAGGGAATTTACCCTCTGTTACTGGTGCGAGTACTGAAACTATTTTAGGGGCGATTTATCCTGTTATTAATCAATAACAATGATAAGCTGTCCGGCATTTAGTGAGTCATAAACAGAGCTACGTTAATGTCAGAACATAATGAATTTGATGTTGCAGAATTACGCCGTGAATATATTCGTGGTGGGTTAAGGCGTAAAGATTTGACTGAAGAACCTATTGAACTTTTTGAGCGTTGGCTCAATCAAGCATGTGACGCTAAGTTGAGTGATCCAACGGCAATGTCTATAGCGACGGTCGATGAGAATGGTCAACCGTATCAACGTATTGTGTTATTGAAGCATTTTGATTCAAATAGTCTGATTTTTTATACAAATTTAGGCAGCCGGAAAGCAAAACATTTGGCGCACAATAACAAAATCAGTCTCCATTTCCCTTGGTATCCTCTGGAAAGGCAAGTCTCTTTCCTTGGTAGAGCTGAACGTCTTTCTCCTATTGAAGTGGTGAAATATTTCCATAGTCGTCCTAGAGATAGCCAGATTGCTGCATGGGCATCACAACAATCTTCCCGTATTTCTGCACGCGGTGTTTTAGAAGGGAAGTTTCTTGAATTGAAACAGAAATTCTTAAATGGTGAGGTGCCTTTACCTAGCTTTTGGGGAGGATTCAAAGTGATCTTTGATTCTGTTGAATTTTGGCAAGGTGGTGCAAACCGGCTCCATGATCGGTTTATTTATCAACGGCAAGGCGATAGCTGGCATGTTGACAGGCTTGCACCATAAATCGTGGATTATCATTTTTAATACTGGCACTTAGAGTATTGGCGTTTTATCCTATGCCGCACTCTTTTATAAGTAGCGACTTATACAACAGACAAAATACACAAATTGATGGAGTCATTAATGTCTAGCAATAACCTGATAAAACAACTGCAAGAGCGGGGCCTCATTGCCCAGGTGACGGATGAGAATGCGTTAGCAGAGAGACTGGCGCAGGGCCCTGTCTCCCTCTATTGTGGTTTCGATCCGACCGCTGATAGCTTGCATTTGGGGCATCTGGTTCCCTTGCTGTGTTTAAAACGATTCCAACTGGCTGGGCATAAACCCGTAGCGTTAGTTGGTGGAGCTACGGGGTTAATTGGTGATCCAAGTTTCAAAGCCACTGAACGTAAACTGAATACTGAAGCTACCGTCAAAGAGTGGGTGGAGAAAATTCGTAGACAGGTTTCACCTTTCCTCGATTTTGATTGTGGCGAAAATAGCGCTAAAACAGCCAATAATTATGATTGGTTTGGTAACATGGATGTTCTGACTTTCCTGCGTGATATTGGCAAACATTTCTCAGTTAATCAAATGATTAACAAAGAGGCGGTTAAACAGCGTTTGAACCGTGATGATGTGGGTATCTCTTTCACTGAGTTTTCTTATAACCTACTGCAATCCTATGACTTTGCTCGCCTGAATGAAGTACATGGTGTTGAGTTACAGATTGGTGGTTCTGACCAGTGGGGGAATATTACTTCTGGTATTGATCTAACTCGTCGTATCAACCAGAAACAAGTATTTGGCATGACCGTTCCACTGATCACGAAATCTGATGGCACTAAATTTGGTAAAACAGAAGGTGGCGCTGTTTGGTTAGATCCGAAGAAAACCAGTCCATACAAATTCTATCAATTCTGGATTAACACTGCGGATGCTGATGTTTATCGCTTCCTGAAATTCTTTACCTTTATGAATCTTGAAGATATTGATGCTTTGGAAGAAGAAGATAAAAATAGCGGTAAAGCTCCTCGTGCTCAGTACGTGTTGGCGGAACAAGTCACCGGTATGGTGCATGGAGAAGAGGGGTTAGCAGCCGCTAAACGGATTACAGAAAGTTTATTCTCTGGAGCTGCTGCTGATTTGACCGAAGCGGATTTTGCTCAATTGGCACAGGATGGTATGCCGGTAATTGAGTTGGAAAAAGGTGCAGATTTGCAACAAGCTTTGGTTAATGCCGGGTTGGTACCTTCTCGTGGTCAGGCGCGTACGATGATCAGTTCCAACGCTGTCGCAATTAATGGTGAAAAACAATCTGAACCTGAATATCTGTTTACTGACAGTAACCGTCTGTTTGATCGTTACACCCTGCTGCGTCGTGGTAAAAAACACGATTGTTTGATCTGCTGGAAATAACTAAGGTTGCATATATACCCTATGGATTTCAAGATGCATCGCGACAGCAAGGGCGTGGATCCAATAAAGAGGCAACTTGAAAGATAACGGGTATGATGGGGCAACAATAATGTTGCCCATTTTCTTACTACTCTTACTATCCTTACTATGACTTTAATCTTATAAACAGAAACCAGAATAAAAATATAGGCCGTCATTGTGAAAAATATTCTTTCAATTCAATCTCATGTTGTTTTTGGTCACGCTGGTAACAGCGCTGCGGAATTCCCTATGCGTCGGATGGGGGTAAACGTATGGCCGTTGAATACAGTACAGTTTTCAAATCACACCCAATATGCTCAATGGAAAGGGTGTGTTATGCCGGCTAACCATCTTACTGAAATCGTTCAGGGCATTGAAGAAATTGAACAGCTCAAATCTTGTCATGCGGTACTGAGTGGATATATCGGTTCAGCGGAGCAAGGGGGTCATATTATCGATATAGTAAAACGAGTAAAAGCGGTGAATCCTGATGCTTGGTATTTCTGCGATCCCGTTATGGGGCACCCAGAAAAAGGGTGTATTGTTGTGCCTGGGGTGGCTGAATTTTTGTGTGAAGAAGCGCTTCCTGTAAGTGATATTATTGCGCCAAATTTGCTGGAGCTTGAAACTCTGAGTATGCAGAAAGTGACTAATGTAGAACAGGCTGTTGTGGCTGCTCGAACTCTGTGTGAGAGAGGGCCGGATATTGTACTGGTTAAACACCTTAATCGTGCCGGTTATCGGACTGATCGTTTTGAAATGCTATTAGTGACTAAAGAGCATAGCTGGCATGTGAGTCGGCCTTTGGTGGACTTTGGCGAACGCCAGCCGGTGGGTGTTGGTGATTTAACCAGCGGCTTGTTATTGGTTAATCTATTAAAAGGCGAGTCTTTACAAACTGCCCTCGAACATGTCGCTGCTGCGGTTTATGAAGTGATGGTAACAACCAAAGAGATGGGCGAATACGAATTACAAATTGTGGCTGCTCAGGACAGAATGGTGGCGCCTAATCATAAATTTTGTGCGACACAATTGGATTAAGATATTTAACCGTTCCACTGATATTGTGTGGAACGGTTCTTTTATCTGTAAATCAAATTAACCCTTCGGCTTTCAGTGCATCACGAACATTTGGACGTTCTGCAATCCTCTCTTGATAAGCTTTAAGATGAACTCGATCAGATAGATCCAATTGCACTAAAGGTGCCCAATTACTGAGAGTGAATAAGTAAGCATCAGCAACAGTAAAATGCTCCCCGGCAATGTATGGCTGTTTTGCTAATACTTCATCTATATACTTGAATCTTCTCAGTAGATTATTAATAGCAACAGGCCGATAATTTTCTGGTGTTCCTGGAAAAAACAGAGGTGAAAATCCTTTATGAATTTCACTGGAAATATGGCTAAGCCATTCAAGTTGATGATATCGTTCCATCGTTCCGGCTGGTGCAATTAATTTTTTGTCCGGTTTCTGGTCGGCAATATATTGGACAATAACAGAGCCTTCGGTGAGGATCTCATTGTTATCTAACAGAAGAGTGGGTATCTGGCCTTTTGGATTGATTGCGAAGAAATCGTCGCCGTTCTCCGTTTTTTTAGTTTTCAGATCAACTTTAATCACGCTGAAATCAAGCCCTGCTTCACGGAGTATGATGTGAGGTGAGAGAGAACAAGCTCCAGGTTGGTAATAAAGTTTCATGTATGGCTCCTTAAAAATTTTCGATATATTCGATATAATAGAACAAAGGAACTCAGTAAGGCATTGCTATAGCCTTGATATATACTACCACGACAGATGGAAATAAATGAATGATTAAATAGATATAAGGTGGTGTGATTGTATCGTGAATAATCCTTTTCTATACTCTGTTGTAGAAGTGATTTCTTGGTTTTTTTATCATTATTTTCAAATAGATTGGTTGCATTAATCTAGAAATTTAAGGAGAGTTTTGGATGGAATTACTTATCCAAAACTTCCCCGTATTTTGTGTTATATACCCTATGGATTTCAAGATGCATCGCGACGGCAAGGGAACGAATCCCCGGGAGCATAGATAACTATGTGACCGGGGTGAGTGAGTGCAGCCAACAAAGAAGCAACTTGAAAGATGACGGGTATATAGCATATTTTACAACTGGTTATATTATATGGAATAAATAATGGCGATTATTGATAGTTGCAAAAATTCATCTTATATTGATTATAAGATAATTAATATATTATTTTTGTTAAATGATTTGTAATCATAGGAAAATAAATTGAATTTATTTGTAAAATCATTAAAATAGACCATGCATTGTCTATAGTTTCTTGTAAAAATATCTTTTTTATTCTCTTCATTAAAGTTTTCGATTAACTCATTGTAAATATTATTAATTGCGTTGATTTGTCCATTAAGTTTATTGATTGAATTGTTTATATTTCTAAGGCTAAATGAAACATCTGATATGTTTAAAGTGATTTCTTCCATCAATAAAGAGAGCTTATATATTTGTTTTTTATCTTCTCCATCTGGCATATTCTTTAATAATTGTTGTATTTTTATATGTGTTTTTTCTGCGAAGTTTTTCTTGCTTTCAAAATAAATTTGAGATATTTCAAATGGTTGTGGTAATTTTGAGATAAAATCGTCTAGCTTACTAAAGTCTGATTTAATTTCTTTCAATGCATGATTGACTCTGGCAATATAGCCATGACCTAAATATCCACTGCTCAGTGAACCTAAATAAGTTGTTGCTTTGTGTATATTTTTAATAATTCTATCAATATCTTGTTCATCGGAATTATATGCATATTCATAATCTTCTAATGCTGATGGCCAGCGATATAATGATCCACAAAATTCATTCCAAGAAGCTGCAATTTCTTGGGACAGATCATGATTTTTCAGGCATTCTGGCAATTTTATATTAGTCATTGATTTAAACATATTGGATATAATTAAAAAATCATTTTTCATTTTATGCACCTTGCTAAAATAATAAATATCACTTGGATTCATATAATATTTAAACTAAAAGATTAAAATGATAATAAAAATAAAATATTGAACTAAAAATATTGTACTGATAATCGATTTTATGAAATTAAGTTGTTGATTATATTAAAGGACATATTATTGATTAGTGCAAGGAAACAAGATGATATTTTTTATTTCGGTAAAATAATTATAAGGTAATGTCATTTAACCATTTAACCATTTAACCATTTAACCATTTAACCATAAAGGTTTTAATAGTTCTCTCTAATCGTTTTTTATATTTTGATTTAAAATTAATTTTTACCTATTAGTGATGATTTAATAAAGTGATTAATCTATTATTTTGTTGGTAATAAAAGGCCCGAAAAACTCGTTTTTCGGGCCTTTGCCTTATGAATTAAAAGTTACTGATTATTAATCAGATTATTTCAATTCTAGTTCATTCATTGCGACAATGCTGAAACCACCGTCAACATGCAGGATTTCACCGGTAATACCGCCGGACAGATCCGAGCACAAGAATGCCGCAGCGTTACCAACATCTTCAGTTGTTACAGTGCGGCGAATTGGGTTAACGGATTCACAGTGAGCCAGCATCTTACGGAAATCTTTGATGCCAGACGCAGCCAAAGTACGGATAGGTCCGGCGGAGATACCGTTAACACGAATACCTTCAGCGCCCATGGCGTTAGCCATATAACGAACGTTAGCTTCCAGAGATGCCTTTGCCAGACCCATTACATTATAGTTAGGGATTGAGCGCTCTGCTCCCAAATAGGTCAGTGTCAACAAAGCAGAATTTGGGTTCAGCATTTCACGGCAAGTTTTTGCCATAGCAACAAAGCTGTAAGAGCTGATGTCGTGCGCGATTCTGAAACCTTCGCGGGTAACGGAACTGACATAGTTACCATCCAGTTGATCAGCAGGTGCAAAGCCAATGGAGTGAACAAAACCATCGAATTTTGGCCAGACCTTACCCAATTCAGTGAACAGGGCTTCGATGCTTTCGTCTTCGATTACATCGCATGGCAGAACGATAGTAGAGTTCAGGGAAGCAGCAAATTCTTCAACACGAGGTTTCAACTTGTCATTTTGATAAGTGAAAGCCAGCTCAGCTCCCTGGTCATGCATTGCTTTTGCAACACCATAAGCGATGGAGAGTTTACTGGCGACGCCAGTGATCAGAATGCGCTTGCCGGTCATAAAACCCATAACAGTATCCTTGTGTGATAACGCCGGTAATGATATTCATGGATTAAAATTGTTCACAGAGACAATATCAATATGACGTTTTATTGTTAATAAACCCAGTAATTCTATCACGCTAGAGCGAAATATGCTGTATTTTGCGTTCTGCTCCGAGCAGTGATTATCGTTTTTTATATGCTAAGGAATATCCTGCCGCCAGGCATCAGCAGTGAGTGCTTCACCAAAATGGCTAGCGATCAGACGGCGGGTCATATCATGGAGAGGCGAAGCCAGCACTTCTGCTGTATTTCCCCGCTCAACAACTTCTCCTTGATGCATGACCAGCACCTGATCGCTGATATGTTTCATCATGCCAAGATGCTGGGTGACATAGAGGTAAGAAATACCCTGTTTTTCCTGTAATTCCAACATCAGATTAATGATTTGAGATCGCATAGACATATCCAGTGATGCTAATGCCTCATCAGCAATAATAATCTGAGGTTGTAATATCAATGCACGCGCCAGTGCTACCCGCTGTTTCTGGCCTGAGGCTAACATATGTGGATAATAATTGGCATGGTCTGGTAACAGGCCAACTTGTCGCAATGTCTGGTTGATCCGTTTTTCCCGCTTCGCTGTATTGAGTTCGGTATTAAGCAGAAGGGGAATATCAAGAATTTGTCCAATACGCTGCCGAGGATTTAGCGACGTACTTGGGTCCTGAAATATCATGCGAATGCGTTGGCTGCGATAACTGTAATCACCGTAAGTGAGTTTATGGCCTTCGATCATGATTTCACCGGCAGTTGGCTCGATGACGCCTGAAAGCATTTTTGCCAGTGTTGATTTTCCAGAACCGTTTTCACCAATAATCGCCAGTGTCTGTTTAGCTTTTAAGGTAAAGCTAACGGGTTTTACTGCATCGAGATGTTGCCGATGAAAAAAACCCGTTCGATAGCGAAAAATTTTAGCCAAATTCCTAACTTCCAGCAGAGTATTAACCAATTACTGTTCCTCCAGATTCAGTGGAAAGTGGCAGGCAAAAGCGTGGTTTTTAATCACCCGCAATCGTGGTGTTTCAATGCACGTTTTTTGCGCGTAAGGGCAACGCGGGCCTAAACGGCAGCCGATGGGTAAGTGCTCAAGGGATGGAATCGCGCCTGATAAGGTGTTTAACCTGCTTTTATGGGGCAAAGAGCTACCAAAATCAGGGATAGCGCGGCTTAACGCTTGTGTGTAAGGGTGGTGTGGTGTTACCAGCAATTCATCGGAAACGGCGCTTTCGACCGTTTGACCACAATACAGAACGTTAATGCGATCCACCAATTTGCTCATGACTTGCAAGTCATGACTTATCAGTAAAATAGTGGTGTTGTTGTTCTGATTCAATCGTGCTAACAGACGGAAAATCTGGGCTTGTGTGGTCGGTTCCATCGCATTGGTTGGTTCATCTGCAATCAGCAGCCGCGGTTGGTTCGCCAATGCGATAGCAATCATGACCTTCTGGCACTCTCCCTCCGTTAACTCGCAAGGGAAGCTACTCATAATGTCTTTATGATCTTTAATTCCCACACGGTGGAGTAATTCAATAGCCCGGCGTTTTCGCCATTTGAAACGTTGCCACCAACGGCCTTTGTAAGTCCAGCCGGGGATAGCTTGAATGAGTTGCCGCCCAATATTTTCGGAAGGATCAAGACAGGATTGTGGCTCCTGAAAAATCATTGAGATATTGTGGCCGATCACTTTTCGGCGCTGACGGGGAGTCAGACGGAGCAGGTCGATATCATCGAAGCGAAAACGGTCAGCCGTCACTTTGAGATTATCTTTAGTGACTCCGCTTATTGCTTTGGCAATCAAGCTTTTACCTGAGCCAGATTCACCAACCAGACCGCGTATTTCGCCTTCTATCAGTGACATACTGACGCGATCAACCGCTTTAACTGGCCCTTTGGCAGTCATAAATTCAATAGTGAGATTGCGAATATCGAGTAATGGCATTATTCCACCCCGGAATTAATTGCTCGGTGTAATCCATCACCTAATAAATTGACTAACAAGACACAGAACATAATTGCCGCGCCGGGCAACATAACGGTCCAAGGCGCAACATAGATTAGCTCCAGTGAATCGCCCAACATGGCTCCCCATTCGGGTGAAGGAAGTTGGGCGCCAAGATCAAGAAAACCTAGTGAAGCGATATCAAGTATGGCGATAGAAAGGGCGCGTGTTAGCTCGTTGACCAAGGCGGCGGTAATGTTGGGTAATACGGCGTACCATAGAATATGGTAATTAGAGGCGCCATCCAGGCGGGCGGCAATAACATATTCTTTGTCTAGCTCATCGTGAACGGCGCTGTAAACTGTGCGAACGATACGTGGCAATAGCGCCAACCAAATAGCGATTATTGCATGCTGCAAACTGGCGCCCACAAAGGCGACAACAATAATTGCCAGCAATAGTGATGGAATAGAGAGCAATGTATCGAGAATATGATTGAGCACTGCGGATTTCAGTCCTCGTGTCATGCCTGCCAGACAGCCGATAATCAGACCACATAAAGCGGCTGCTAAAGTGACTAACAGCGCTGAACCGAATGTAGAGGCGGTACCTATTAGTAATCGGCTGAGAATGTCGCGTCCAAGATCGTCGGTACCTAGAAAAAATGCGATATTACCGTGATATGACCATGAAGGTGGCAGCAACTGATGACCAAGAAATTGTTGATCGAGCTTATAGGGGGCCAGATAGCTACCAAACAGACTTAAGGCGATCAGAATCAGCACCCCATAAAACCCCATCATTGCCAACATGTCAGAATAGAAAAAGCGCCAGATGACCTTTATCGGTGACGGCATTTTCTTTTCACGATAAAAATTATCTAAGGGCATACCATTCCTTATGCTTCAGAGGGTTAGCCATTGCGCCAATAATATCAGACAGAACATTGACAGAAATCACCAGTGTGCCAATCACCATAACACCGGCAGAAATGGCGGAATAATCTTGCTGACGAATGGCACTGACTAACCAATGGCCAAGTCCCGGCCAGTTAAATACGAGTTCTGTTATCATTGCCAGTGTCAGCATGGTGGAAAATTGTAATCCTAGTTTCGGAATGATAGGAGGTAACGCATTGTGTAATACATGACGACGGATAATTGTCAGCCTTGATAAACCACGGGTTGCGGCGGCTTTGATATAGTTTTCACCAAAAACTTCTTCTGTGCTGTTCCTCATCAACCGGATAACTTCGGTTGTCGGTGCAACGGCGAGTGTAATAACGGGTAGCAGCAAGTGTTGCATGGCACTAATGATCATCTCATTACGATAGGGTGATTTTGATAACCAGGCATCAATTAATGAGAAACCTGTTACAGGTTCAATCTGATATAGCAGATTAAAGCGCCCGGAGACGGGTAGCCAGCCGAGATAAAGAGAGAAAAATAGCGTGAGTAGTAATGCTAGCCAAAAAATCGGGATGGAAAATCCGACTAAAGCAATGGAGATGATAACAGTATCCGCTGGTTTGTTACGCCATACTCCGGCAATAATCCCGAGTGGAATGCCGACGAGTAAGGCGCTAGAGAAAGCCAGAATACAGAGTTCCATTGTGGCGGGGAACACTTCCCGTAATTGTTCGCTGATAAGTTCACCATTAATGCTGGATACGCCAAAATCCCATAGTAATAAGCTATTGAAATAGAATGTATAAGCGTCAAATAGGGATGCCCCGCTGAGTGGCGCATTGGGGGTAAAATAACTCAGGCTAAAGCTTATCAGTGACAGGAAAAACAGGGTAATAATCAGCAATAGCAGACGACGGAGAGTGTAAATAGTCATTTGCTACCCTTTTGAGTCATTTGGTTAGTCTCTTTTTCCCGATAAACGCCAGCGAAAGAGGTATTACCAAATGGGCTGAGTACTAGCCCTTTAATATCATAACGGTAAGCCTGTAAATGCAGAGAATAGGCTAATGGTAATATAGGTAATTGCTGCTCAAGGACTTGTTGAGCAGCATGATAATACGTAATTCTGGATAATAATTGCTGGTTAATCAAAGCTTCTCGCAAAATTTTATCAAACGTTGGCTCACACCAATGGCTGAAATTTGTCTGTGAAGCGATAGCAGCACAACTTAATAGTGGCCGGAAAAAACTGTCTGGGTCATTACTGTCAGTTGACCAGCCTGATAATGTCATATCGTGAGATTTATCCATCAATTTGGTTTCCTGAAAGCGGCCCTCAACAGGTTTGATGCTCATGGTAATACCAACTTGTGCTAAATCGGCCTGAATCAGTTCTGCCATTTTGAGTGGACTTGGATTATATGATTGAGAGGCGGAAGGTACCCATAAGCTCAATTGCAAGCCATTTAATCCGAGATCATTAAGCATTTTACGGGATTTTTCTGGGTTATATTCCGTAATTTCAGTTTGATTATCATAAGCCCATGACGCTCGTGGTAAAATTGATGAGGCTGTTTCCGCCGTACCATAATAGATGGATTGCATCAGCCGTTGGTTATTAATAGCGTAAGCAATGGCTTGCCGAACCTGTAGCTTATCAAGTGGTGGCTTGCTGGTATTGAAAGCCAGATAAGCGATATTCATTCCTGGGCGTAAAGTCAGACGCAGGCGAGGATCATCTCGTAAAACGGTAAGTTGACTGGCAGCGGGATACGCTAATACATCACATTCACCGGTTAAAAGTTTAGACATCCTGCCAGTACCGCCAGCGCCGACGTCAATAACTATCTGGCGCATTTGTGGTTTGCCTTTCCAGTATTTATCATGACGAACCAGACGGATAAATTGTCTGGTCCGATGATCTTCCAACATAAACGGGCCTGTGCCGACAGGTTTCCAGTCAATTTGTTCATGGCGATTCATTTGATGCAATTGTTGCCCATATTCTTGTGAAAGTATTGGGGCATAGTGGGTTGCCAAATGCCAAAGAAAAGAAGCATCTGGTTCGTGCAAGCGAAACTCCACCGTATATTCATTAAGTTTACGGATACTTTGAATAGAATCGGCCAGTTGGAGGCTGTCAAAATAGGGGTAATGCCCGCCATTGACGTTGTGGTAATAGTGTTGTTTATCAAACAGACGTTTAAAGCTGAAAATGACGTCATCAGCATTCATGTTACGGGTTGGAGTAAACCAGTCTGTTGATTGAAATGAGACATTATGGCGCAAATAAAAACGGTAGGTAGCGCCGTTATCCAGTATTTCCCAATGGGCGGCTAATTCAGGGAGTAAACGATAAGTATAAGGGTCAACATCTAGTAAGCGCTCATAGAGTTGTGCTGCCAGTGTATCGACAGTTAAGCCGCTGCTAGCCAGTTGGGGATTAAAGGTATTCAGGTTGCCATTAACGCAATAAATAAACCCTTGTTGCAGAATGTCAGTCGGAACGTGGTGATTTTTTTCAGGCGTAGCTATTGTTTCTGCAATAGCCGGTGCTGAAAGGGATAATATGATCCAATAAATCAAACTGCGCATATAAGGCATCTGTTATTAATTAGAATTGACCCATTGTATCTCAATTCGCGCTTGAGCCCAAAAAAACACTGTGGAGATGATAATGAGAAAAATTCTCAACAAAGTGCTTTACAAAACGTATTGATAACCATTATCATCTGTATCGCTCTTCCGGGAAACAGCTTTTGTTACCTCAGGAAAAGCACGACATTGCTCACATTGCTTCCAGTGTTTTTTAGCCAGCTCGGGTGCTGGCTTTTTTTTATCTGTAATCCAGATCATTTATCGCCGACGTTGATATCATATTTTTTCATTAAGCCTCGTAATTGATAATAGGTCAGCCGGAGTTTCTCTGCCGCTTTTCTTTGGTTAAACCTGCTCTCTTTTAATGATAACGCTATTAATTGTCGTTCGCTGTCATGTTGCCACTGTTTCAAATTAACAGGCAGTGAAGGCAGAAGTTGTGGAGATAAATCATGACTATCATCAACATTGGCTATAAAATGCGGTGTGGAGGCGAATGGGTTAATAATAATATTATCAAGTTGAGCAGAATTTTCGCCGTGACGATAAACCGATCGTTCCACAACATTTTTCAGTTCACGGATATTACCGGGCCAAGTGTAATCTTGTAACTGTTGTTTTGCCTGGTCAGTGAAACCGGGAAATAATGGCAAATCAAGTTCCCGGCACATTTGAATAGCAAAATGTTGCGCTAGCAACATGATATCCTGCTGCCGTTGCCGCAATGGTGGGATATTAACTACATCGAAAGCCAGCCTATCGAGCAAATCAGCGCGGAATTGCCCCTTAGCTGCCATTGCGGGCAGATTCTCATTGGTTGCGCATATCAGTCGAGCGTCAACTTGTAATGATTGGCTGCCGCCAACGCGTTCAAGATGCCCATATTCAATGACACGCAATAGCTTTTCCTGAACTTGCATTGGTGCGGTTGCCAATTCATCAAGAAATAGCGTTCCTCCATCAGCACGTTCAAATCTTCCTTGGTGCCTCTTTTGTGCACCGGTAAATGCGCCAGCTTCATGACCAAATAACTCTGAATCCAATAAATTTTCATTCAGAGCCGCGCAGTTTAGGGAAATAAATGGGCCTTGCCAGCGCGGGGATAAATAATGCAAACGGCGGGCAATCAGCTCTTTGCCGGTTCCGCGTTCCCCAATAACGATAACGGGTTTGTTTAATTTTGCCAGCGCGGATACCTGCTCCAGAATTTCAATAAAGCGGTTTGCTTCACCCAATAGGTTTTCCGTGGTGTCATTCATGGTTATTTTCACCGATAATTGGTTATTTTAGCCACTTTATTACGTTGTGATAAAAAGTTAAATAAAAAAATTTCTTTATATTTCATAAAAATAGAGTAAATAAAAAGTTGGCACGATTCTTGATGGGATAGAAGTGACATGAATAGTATTAACCAACCTTAACCAAAGAGGATAATTTGCTATGGGTATTTTCTCTCGTTTTGCTGATATCGTGAATGCCAATATCTCTTCATTACTGGATAAAGCGGAAGATCCGCAGAAAATGATTCGTCTAATGATTCAGGAAATGGAAGACACTTTAGTTGAAATTCGCTCAACTTCCGCCCGTGCTTTGGCAGAGAAAAAGCAGTTATCTCGCCGCATTACCGCAGGTGAACAACAAATGCACGACTGGCAGGAAAAAGCGGAACTGGCGTTGAATAAAGAGAGAGAGGATTTGGCGCGGGCAGCTCTGCTTGAAAAACAGAAAGTGGCTGCTTTAGTGGATACATTGAAACATGAATTGACCATATTGGAAGAGACACTTGAGCGAATGAAAGGGGAGATTGTTGAGCTTGAAAACAAACTTAACGAAACCCGAGTAAGACAACAAGCGTTGGCTTTGCGTCATCAGGCGGCCAACTCTTCTCGACAGGTTCGTCATCAGCTAGACAGCGGTAAAATTGATCAGGCAATGGCTCGCTTTGAACAATTTGAACGCCGTATCGATCACATGGAAGCGGAAACAGAAGCCGTGGGCATGGGAAAACAAAAATCGCTGGATCAACAGTTTGCTGAATTAAAGGCAGACGATGAAATCAGTGCGCAGTTGGCGGCAATGAAGGCTAAAATAAATGCTAATAAAGAACAATATTAAAAGAACAACATTAAATGTTGGTGCACTCAACTAACCATTAAGGAAAAGTGATGGGCTCTATATTTCTTGGCATTCCACTGACTATTTTTGTACTTTTTGTGTTACCCATCTGGTTGTGGTTGCATTATAACAGCCGGAATTCAAACCAAAGTCAGTTGGATCAGAATGAAATTCAGCGTCTGGCAGAGCGTGTACAACATATGCAGGCACGAATCAAAACATTGGAAGATATTCTGGATGCGGAACACCCTGATTGGAGGCAATCATAATGTCGAATAGTAACCGTCGGAAACTGTATCGAATACCAGAGAAGGGCAAAATTAAAGGTGTTTGTGCTGGGTTGGCCGATTATTTTGATGTACCAGTGCGCTTGATTCGTGTCATCGCGGTATTGTCACTCTTTTTTGGCCTGTTTGGTTTTGTGGTTGTTGCTTATATTGTACTGGTTTTCGTCCTTGACCCGGCACCGCCGGGTTATACTCAAGAGGCGCATTTTTCAGCACAAAACTTGCTGCATGAAATCGATTATCAATTGAAATCAGGAGAGATTCGTCTGCGCCAAATGGAACGTTATGTCACTTCAGAAACGTTCAGCGTTCGCAGCCGTTTCAGGCAGCTTTGATAGCAAAAATTACCTATGGCTCGGCTGATACAAAAAAATTGTTGTAATACTTCTCACAGGAGAGACATGAAACGGCTACAAAATGAATTAACTGCGCTGGTTAATCGCGGGATGGATCGCCATTTACGGTTAGCTGTAACAGGATTAAGTCGTAGTGGTAAAACAGCGTTTATCACATCTTTGGTTAATCAGTTACTTAACCTCCATAGCGGTGCCCGGTTGCCGCTATTTTCTGCTGTGCGTGACGGTCGCTTGTTGGGTGTAAAACGGGTTCCTCAACGTGATTTGGGCGTTCCTCGTTTTACTTATGATGAAGGGTTGACCGCCCTTTACAGCACACCGCCAGCCTGGCCAACCCCGACGCGAGGTGTCAGTGAAATCCGTCTGGCACTTCGTTACCGTTCTGGCGATTCTCTGCTGCGCCATTTTAAAGAAACTGCCACGTTATATCTGGAAATTGTGGATTATCCCGGCGAATGGCTGTTGGATCTACCGATGTTGGCGCAAAGCTATTTAACATGGTCACATCAGATGAATAGCTTATTGCAGGGACAAAGAGCTGAATGGGCAAAACCTTGGCTGGGACTTTGTAAACAGTGCGATCCACTGGCACCCGCAGATGAGAATCTGTTGGCTGCTATTGCTCAGGCCTATACGGAATATTTGGTTAAATGCAAAGAGCAAGGTTTACATTTTATCCAGCCGGGGAGATTTGTTCTGCCCGGTGATATGATGGGCGCTCCGGCTTTACAATTTTTCCCGTGGCCGGATATCAACCATATCACTGAGTCACAATTTGCTCAGGCAGATAGACACACGAATATCGGTATGCTGCGTCAGCGCTTTGAATATTACTGCCAGTCGGTGGTGAAAGGGTTTTATAAAACACATTTTTTACGTTTTGATCGGCAGATTGTGTTGATAGATTGTTTACAGCCATTGAACCGTGGACCACAAGCATTTAATGATATGCGTTTGGCGCTGACACAATTAATGCAGAGTTTTCATTATGGTAAACGAACGCTCTTCCGCCGCCTGTTTTCCCCTTGCATTGATAAATTAATGTTCGCTGCCAGTAAGGCCGATCACGTTACCGCAGATCAGCATGCTAATTTGGTTTCTTTACTCCAGCAATTGGTTCAGGAAGCCAGACAAAATGCGGTTTTTGAAGGTATCAGCATGGATTGTGTTGGCTTGGCATCGGTACGGGCGACAGAAAGTGGCATGATTGAACACCATGGTGAAAGTATTCCGGCATTGAAAGGATATCGGCTTACAGATGGTAAACCGCTGACATTTTTTCCCGGAGAGGTGCCACGGCGTTTACCTGAGGATAACTTCTGGCAAAAACAGGGTTTCTCTTTCGAGGAGTTTAGCCCCTGTCCGGTAAATGTTGATACACCATTGCCTCATATCCGGTTGGATACCGTGCTGGAATTTTTAGTGGGAGATAAAGTGAAATGACGGAGCCCTTGAAGCCAAGAATTGACTTTGCAGAATCCTTATCGGGACCACAAGAGCCGGTTTTAAAGCCTGCTCAGATCTTTAATGAAAAAGACACAGCGAATTTTTGTCCTGCTTCCCCAGAACTTGAGGCGGAAGAACGCGAAGGTCAGGTCGAAGGGATAGTTAATGCGGCACTGAAACCTAAGCGTAGTTGTTGGCGTAAAATGGTATATGGTTCTCTGATGTTATTGGGGGTGAGTGCGGTTGCTCAGTTTGTGCAGTGGATTTATCAATCATGGCAGCAACAGGATTGGAGCGCATTAGGTGTAGCGGCAGCCGGGGGCATGATGGTCTTTGCGGGAATAGGTTCTCTTGTCAGTGAGTGGCATCGTCTTTATCGGCTAAGAATGCGGTCTGAGGAACGCGATACTGCGAGAGCGTTATTGCAGCATCATGGCGTGGGTAAAGGGCGGGAATTTTGTGAGAAGTTGGCAAGTCAGGCAGGTATCGAACAGCATAACCCGGCGTTACAGCGCTGGCGGGCTGCTTTACATGATACACATAACGATCGTGAAGTGGTGGTGTTGTACAGTAAATGGGTTCAACCTGTTTTGGACTCTCAAGTCAGGGCTGAAATCAGCCGCTGTGCTGCGGAATCGGCATTAATGATAGCAGTTAGCCCGTTGGCTATTGTCGATATGGCATTTATTGCCTGGCGTAATATCCGGCTAATTAATCGTATTGCAGCTCTATATGGTATTGAACTGGGATATTTCAGTCGTATTCGGCTCTTCCGCCTTGTTCTGCTGAATATTGTTTTTTCTGGTGCTTCAGAAGTGGTGCGGGAAGTGGGTATGGATTGGTTATCGCAGGATATCGCTGCGCGTCTTTCTGTCAGAGCCGCTCAAGGGATCGGTGTAGGTTTACTGACTGCCCGGTTGGGTATTAAAGCGATGGAATTATGTAGGCCATTACCTTGGATAGAAGGTGATAAACCTAAATTAGGAGATTTCCGTCGTCAGCTAATCACTCAACTTAAGAATATCCTGCCAAATAAGTCTAAGAATATAGTTAATTAAATGATATATACTTTAATTATATATGAACGCACAAAATATCCAGATAACGACGATCTTTTACGTTATTTTATTAATTTGTTTTATAATCAATCTTACAATTTGTTTATTTTAGTGAAAGTTTCGAATGCTGTGTTATTTGCGACATTAAAAAACCGGAGTCTGGTCAATTTTTACTGACAGAATGCTTCATATGAATAATTGTAAAGAGTAGTATTTTAAAAAATTATATGCATTAATGCATACCCTATGGATTTCAAGATGCATCGCGACGGCAAGGGAGTGAATCCCCGGGAGCATAGCAAACTATGCGACCGGGGTGAGCGAGTGCAGCCAACAAAGAAGCAACTTGAAAGATAACGGGTATAAATAAGGTCAAAACAGATGCGCTTAGAAGTTGTTTGCCATGATCGAATTGGGCTGACCCGTGAACTGCTCGATCTACTGGTATTAGAGAATATTGATTTAAAGGGGATAGAAATATCTCAAATCGGCCGGATTTACCTTAATTTTTCACCAGTTGATTTCAATGTATTTCGTAAATTGATGGCAGAAATTCGCCGTATTAATGGCGTTATTGATGTTCGTACCGTCTCTTTTATGCCTTCAGAAAGAGAACACAAAGCGATGTGTGCACTGTTGGAATCCTTGCCTGAGCCTGTTTTTTCAGTTGATCTGAAAGGGAATATTGAGCTCGCTAACTCCGCGGTGTTTAAGTTGTTTGGTGTCAGTGAGGAACAAACTTATCAAAAACCTATCGGGCAGTTTATCAGCGGTTATAACTTTTCGCGCTGGTTTGAAAATAAAAATATTCAGCAACGGGTGGAAAGGATAACGCTCAAAGGTCTGGACTACCTGATGGATATTACGCCTATTCAGCTGATGGATGAAAAGCAGAAAATGCAATGTGTTGGCACAGTGATTATGCTCAAATCTGCTGCTCGAATAGGGAATCAACTGAAAAAACTGACTATCAATGATGGTAGTGAGTTTAAGGCGATTATCGCTGTTAGCCCAAAAATGACTCAGATTATTGAGCAGGCCCGTAAAATGGCGATGCTGGATGCGCCACTGTTGCTGATTGGCGAGACAGGCACTGGCAAAGATATTCTGGCAAAAGCCTGTCATTTGCACAGTTTACGCGGAAAACAGCCCTTTTTGGGATTGAACTGCGCCTCGATGCCGGATGATGTAGTAGAAAGTGAACTGTTTGGCTACGCTGCCGGCGCGTATCCTAATGCGATTGAAGGAAAGAAAGGTTTCTTTGAGCAGGCTAATGGTGGCACAGTTTTACTGGATGAAATTGGTGAAATGTCGCCACAGATGCAAATTAAGCTGCTGCGTTTTCTTAATGACGGTACTTTCCGCCGAGTAGGGGAAGAAAATGAAGTCAAAGTGAACGTCAGAGTTATCTGTGCCACACAAAAAAATCTGGTTGAATTAGTGCAACGAGGGGAATTTCGCGAAGATCTCTATTATCGCCTTAATGTGTTGGCGATTACACTCCCGCCGTTGCGTGATCGTAAAGCAGATATTATACCGCTGGTGGAGTATTTTATTGAGCGTTTTTCTGAAGAACAGGGAGTACTGAAACCGAAATTGTCCCCTGAACTTCCTCACTTTCTGACGAGTTACAGTTGGCCCGGTAACGTAAGGCAGTTACAAAATGCCATCTATCGGGCGCTGACCCAGCTCGAAAATATGGAACTGACGCCGCGAGATATACAACTGCCAGAGTTTGAAATAGAGGTTTCTTTTAGTGAAGATGTGTTCAATGGTTCTCTGGATGAAATCAGTAAACGTTTTGAACGTTCGGTGTTAACGCGTCTTTATCGGCACTATCCCAGCACGCGTAAACTGGCTAAACGTCTTGGGGTATCGCATACTGCGATTGCCAATAAATTGAGAGAATATGGTCTGAGTAGCAGGAAGCATGTTATTGAATATGAACCGGATGATGAAGAATAAAATAATGCCCACCGTGAAGTGGGCATTATATCCCGTCATCTTTCAAGTTGCCTCTTTGTTGGCGGCACTCGCTCACCCCGGTCACATAGTTTGCTATGCTCCCGGGGATTCACTCCTTTGCCGTCGCGATGCATCTTGAAATCCATAGGGTATAAATCATGGGATTTATTTCAGTGCGGCCAGTGCGCTATCGTAATCTGGCTCATTAGTGATTTCATCAACCAGTTGGCTATAAATCACGTTATCACTTTCATCAAGCACAATGACAGCACGGGCTGTGAGACCACTCAGAGGACTACCGTTGATAGCAACGCCATAATCTTCACTGAAAGTACCGCCACGCAGGGTAGACAGCGTGACGACATTTGATAACCCTTCCGCGCCACAGAAACGGGACTGAGCAAAAGGCAGGTCGGCAGAAATGCACAGTACGACGGTATTTTCCAAATCATTCGCTACCTGATTAAATTTACGTACTGATGCTGCACAAACACCGGTATCGATACTTGGGAAAATATTCAGCACCTTACTTTTTCCGGCATAGTGGCTAAGAGAGACATCGGAGAGATCTTTGGCTGTCAGAGTAAAATCTTGCGCTTTTTCCCCTGATTTTGGGAACTGGCCGCTTACGGAGATATCATTGCCTTGAAATTTTACTGTTTGTGTCATAGCTTTCTTCCTCTGATAAATGAACCACGATTGCCCAGTGTAGAAGAATATTCGGCTCTTGCCCATCAAAAATAGTGCTTGTGAGAGTAAAATTGTCTGATTGTGTCATTCTAACAATGGCTTATAATTTAGTAATGGGATATCTATATCCTATGGATTTCAAGATGCATCGCGACGGCAAAGGAGTGAATCCCCGGGAGCATAGCAAACTATGTGACCGGGGTGAGCGAGTGCAGCCAACAAAGAGGCAACTTGAAAGATAACGGGTATATTTTATAACAGGGCAGATTATTACCTTATGCGCTATTTCAATTTGATTTCTTGTGCACTACTTATCAATAGTTCTTTTATTACCGTTTCTGCTTTTGCTGCGGAAGTTCCTACTGGCACTCAGCTTAATGACAAACAGGAACTGGTTCGTCACCTAAAAGACGAACCGGCATCCTTAGATCCGATTAATGCCGTGGGTTTGACAGAGGCGCAAGTTCAGCGTGATCTGTTTGAAGGGCTGGTGAATCAGGATGCGTATGGCAATGCGATTCCCGGTGTAGCAATAGCGTGGAAAACAGCAGACAACAAAACTTGGTTTTTTACCTTGCGTTCTGATGCCCGTTGGTCAAACGGCGAGCCCGTTACTGCGACAGATTTTGTATATAGTTGGCAGCGGCTAGTCACTCCGGCTAATACGTCATCATTTGCTTGGTTTGCTGCACTAGCGGGTATTGAAAATGCTCAGGAAATTATTGACGGTAAACTGCTACCAGCAAGACTGGGTGTTGAGGCCATTGATAAGCACACATTAAAGGTGACGCTAAACCGGCCTGTGCCTTATTTTCCCAATCTGACTGCGAATTTCAGTCTCTATCCGGTCAATAAGAAAATAGTAGAAAAATATGGGAAAGAGTGGATAAAAGTTGGTCATTTGGTGGGGAATGGTGCTTTCGAATTACATAATAGAATTGTTAATGAGAAAATCGTTCTGACACCAAACCCTTATTACTGGGATCATAAAAAAACCGTCCTGACAAAAGTCACATTCGTACCCATTAATCAAGAATCGCACGCGACTAAACGCTATCTGGCGGATGATTTAGATATCACCGAATCCTTCCCGAAAAATATGTATAAAAAATTGCAGCATGAATTACCCGGGCAAGTCTATACGCCGGATCAGTTAGGAACCTATTATTACGCTTTTAACACCCAACGGGCACCAACGAATGATGCCAGAGTGCGTAAAGCGCTTTCTATGACAATTGACCGTAAAATTATTGCGGAAAAAGTCTTGGGGACAGGAGAGAAACCCGCCTGGCATTTTACACCGGATGTGACGGCGGGTTTCCACCCGATGATCAGTGATATGGAACAACATACGCAAGCAGAATTGGACCAACAGGCTAAAGTTTTATTACAAGCGGCGGGTTACGGTCCGAACAATCCACTGAAACTTTCTCTACTCTATAATAATTCCGAAAATCACCAAAAAATTGCGATTGCTATCGCTTCCATGTGGAAGAAAAAGTTGGGTGTACACGTGAATCTAATGAATCAGGAATGGAAAACGTATATTGATAGCCGTAACACGGGCGATTTTGATGTTATTCGTGCATCTTGGGTAGGTGATTATAACGAGCCCTCTACATTTCTAAGCCTGCTAACTTCAACGCATAGTGGCAATATTGCTAAATTCCATCAGACAAATTACGACAAACTACTACAATCGGCTAGTTTGCGAACAGATGATGGCTTAAGAAACGATGACTATAACAAAGCGGAGCAAATGATTGCTGAACAGGCGCCTATTGCACCGATTTATCAGTACACTAACGGCAGGTTGATAAAACCTTGGTTAAAAGGATACCCGATCACCAATCCAGAAGACGTGGCATATAGTCATACTATGTACATAATTAAGCACTAAGGGTAAGGAGCTGGATGTGGAAACCATTTATGGCTCATCATTGAGAGAGGCTGATGCAGTCTATGCTTGTCAGTTTGATGGTCAAGGCGGTATGACGCCGATTGACATGGATGGATTAGCCACACCAGCTCAACCTTTTTGGCAACATTTGGATTACCGTAATCCCAAGAGCTACCGCTGGTTAATGGACACTGATTTATTACCAGAAACGGTTAAAGCGGGGTTGGCTGGAGAGAGTCTTAGGCCGAAAATAATGCGTACCGGCGATGGGATGATGATTACGCTTCGAACAATTAATAACAGTGAGAGTGAACGCCCTGATCAATTGGTGGTGTTTCGTATTTATATTAATTCTCAGATCGTGATTTCCAGTCGTCATCGTAAAGTTTATTCACTTGAACAGGTACTGAGTGATTTACAAAATGGTATAGGTGCGAAAACGACCGGGCACTGGTTGGTTGAAATGGTTGATGCAATAACCGATGAAGTGGGGAATTTTATTGAAGATCTTCATGACAACCTTATTGAGCTTGAGAATAGGGTTCTTGATCAACGGATACCGGGGCGGGGTGGGTTAGCTTTGCTGCGTAAACAATTGATTATTCTGCGTCGTTATATGGCACCTCAGAGAGATGTATTTGCCCGGCTTGCGAGTGAAAGATTACTTTGGATGAGTGATGAAGATCGTTACCGAATGCAGGAAATATCTGATCGCTTAGGAAGAGAATTGGATGATTTGGATGGTTGTATTGCTCGCACGGCAATTATTTCAGATGAAATTACATCGATGATGGCGGATGCGATGAACCGCCGTACTTATACTATGTCATTACTTGCTATGATTTTTTTACCGACAACATTCCTGACCGGATTATTTGGTGTCAACCTTGGTGGTATTCCTGGCAATGAATATTATTTAGGTTTTGCTATCTTTTGCTTATTGTTATTCGGGTTGGTTTTATTTGTTGCGTGGTGGTTAAAGAAAAGTAAATGGTTGTGAAAATTAAATATATCCTATGGATTTCAAGATGCATCGCGACGGCAAGGGAGAGAATCCCCGGGAGCATAGCAAACTATGTGACCGGGGTGAGCGAGCGCAGCCAACAAAGAGGCAACTTGAAGGATAACGGGTATAGTTATTTGGAGAGGTAAACATAGCTGCGGGAAAGTGTTACGAAAATTGATTCTTAATTTGAGATATATCAATATTCACCCGCCGTCATTGAGGCATAATAACTCTCGCAGGTGAAAACAACGTTAAGCGATGAATGTTGTTCTCCGTAATTGTAGTTTTTCTCACATAAGTCTTTATACAGAATAATTGCCCATTCTTATGCCGATATTAATTTATAATGTCGGCTTTTTTTATTTTTCATTTGCTGTTTTAGGAAAATAAAAAAATCAAGGTGAAAGTGAAAGAGAAGCAAAAATCAACGCTCTGAAATATATCCAGAGCGGTGCGATTAAGAGTCTACCCCAATAGTCCTATTGGGATAGGCGGTAAGAATAACTATTTGACTTCAATGATATCCAACCGTTCTGATTGATAATCGGGTTGATCTTCTATATCAACAACGGGTTGTATGGATAATTCCTCGCGGTCAAAGGCGAGATCACCACCATCAATCACTTCGCTGCCGTGAGTGATATTCTTAAAATCGAATAGATTAAAATCGCTGAGATGTGACGGAACAACATTTTGCACTGCACGAAACATGGTTTCAATTCTGCCCGGATAACGCTTATCCCATTCCCGTAACATATCTTTGATAACCTGGCGTTGCAGATTGGGTTGAGAACCACAGAGATTACAAGGAATGATCGGGAATGCTTTGGCGGTTGCATAGCGCTCAATATCTTTCTCGCGGCAATAAGCGAGAGGGCGAATGACAATATGTTTACCATCATCACTCATCAACTTTGGCGGCATACCTTTTAGTTTGCCGCCATAAAACATGTTGAGAAATAGGGTTTGCAAAATATCATCACGGTGATGGCCTAATGCAATTTTCGTTGCACCCAACTCAGTGGCTGTGCGATATAAGATGCCACGACGTAGACGGGAACAGAGTGAACAGGTTGTCTTACCTTCGGGTATTTTTTCTTTCACTATGCCATAAGTGTTTTCTTCGACAATTTTATATTCGACACCCAGTTCATCCAGATAAGCGGGAAGGATATGCTCAGGAAAACCGGGTTGTTTCTGATCCAGATTAACGGCAACAAGTGAGAAATTAACCGGAGCACTTTTTTGCAGATTTTGCAGGATAGATAGCAGGGTATAGCTGTCTTTACCACCAGAAAGGCAGACCATAATGCGATCGCCTTCCTCAATCATATTGAAATCAGCGATTGCTTGACCGACATCACGACGTAAACGCTTCTGTAATTTGTTCTGGTTATATTGTTGTTTCTGATCCACCACGGACACTCGTAGATAATGTTTAAATGGGATTTAGGGGAAGGAGTATACCATTTTTATGACCTGACACCTTAAAAGAGTTTGTGATAGATTCCGCTTATTTTTACCTGTTAATGCTAATCAATTGATAGCTTTTTCTGTATGGAAGACGAGGATCGCCCATACCTTAGATTCTGTTGATAACTGGTATCAGAATGGAGATGAAAATCAAATTGCGGTGCTCTGTTCATATAAAAAGTCCATTGAGTATTCAGTATAATTAAGCGTATTTTTCAAACAGGCATATTGCCATTGATATAATAAAGGATGCAACACTTATATTGATGGTAATGTAACATATTTTTATCCAGTGAGTTAAATTGGGGGGTAAATTTTGAATAAAATCGTAAGACTCTTGTGGCATATATTTACTACTAGGCTCATTTATTCTTATTCTTTTTCCTGTTAATAACTTATAGAAAAATGCGGCAGTATAAAACTGACCGTGAATACCCATAAAATGCCCAATGTATGCTCCTGATGATAAACAAAATCCTTTTTCCATATATAAATCAATAATTTTATCCATCTTTTTTTGATTTGTTTTGTAAATAGCTGCTGATATAATGAAAAAACCAATAAAAGAAAAGCAAGAAATAAGTAAAATGATAAAGGTGACTCTATTCATATTAAAACCTCATTGAATGTCCAGTATAGTTAAGCGTATTCTCTAAATAGAAATGTTATCATTGTTATGAAGAAGAATACACCACTTATATTAATGGTGATGAAATATATCTTTATCCAATGAGTTAAACTGGAAGGTAGGTTTTGAATAAAGTTATAAGATTCTTGATACATATATTTGCTATCCTTTTCATTGATTCTCATTCTTCTTCCAGTGAGTAGCATATAGAAAAATATCGCAACCTGATACTGACCATAAACACCCAAAAAACGGCCCAACTTTACGCCTGCTGATAAATAAAGTCCTTTTCCTATATATGATTCAATAATTTTATCCATTTTACTTTGGTTTGTTTTGTAAATAGTTATTGATATAATGAAAAAAAAGAAGAGAAAAATAACGGAAATGATGGTTATTAGGTCTAATATTTTCATAATAAATGCTCTATAAATTGATCTGCGAAAAATCCCATAGTCTTCTCTAATCCATAGCATAGCTAGCTAAGTGTTTTCCTAAAAAAATCTTAATTAAAAAATAGCTCATTTTTGCGCGTCCTAACATATATAGTACAGACTCTGTGTATAATTCAATGATTTTATCTGTTTTTTTATTTATTTTGAAAATGACTATAAATATAATCATAAAAATATATAATGAAATATGCGAAATAAAAAATGATGTGTTTTACTCTGCTATTATTAATGTTAAATATAAATTTTTAGTCTTTCAGGTGTATTTGAAATATAAAACAAATATCATTCCAATAGAGAAGGATAATATGCTGATGGAAGTGGTTAAAATATAGGGTCTTAACCAGCTTGTCATATTTTCCGGTAATTTCTGGATAAAGTCGTAGGACTCTTTATACATATATTTACTATCCTTTTCATTGATTCTCATTCTTTTTCCAATTAGTAATTGGTAAAAGAACATAGCAACTTGAAATTGACCGTAAACACCTAAAAAACGACCTAGCTTTACGCCTGCTGATAAATAAAGTCCTTTTCCTATATATGATTCAATAATTTCATCCATCTTACTCTGATTTATTTTGTAAATAATGATTGACACAACTAAAAAAACAAGAAATAAAATATAAAGGATGAGCATGATAATAAAGGTTATTTTATTCATATCAATTCCCTATTGTGTGTTCAACAATAACTCCACTAAACCATTCTCCACCTTTACTTCCAACATAGCCTCCTGCTAAACCACCACCAATCATGCAAAGTCCGGCAACTAAACCTCCTGTTGCAGCTCCAAGAGCAATACATGCTGTTCCTGCTGCCATAGTGCCACCATATCCTATGGCCATCCCACCACCCGTTCTACCAACAAATTTACTATATTCCTTAATTGCCACTTTTTCACATTTTCCTGCTTGCCCATAATTACAGGCATCAATAACTTGCCCGGTGGTATCAACAAAGTCCAGACCAATGGCAATTCTGCCACCATATTTCATCCATTTAATCATTTTTTCACTTTGTAAAATTGTTTGACTATATCCCTTTATTGCGCCAATCCCTGCTTTATCCCATTGGTGAGCAATGGCTTTGGTTGATAACTTTAGCGCGTGTTTTAAATTAGGATGTTGGTCGATTTTCAAAGAGAGTCGGCCAACTTTATTTAATAATCCCTTTAGGTTACCCATAATCAGTTGTCTTTCTACATAAAACTCGGGGCTGGCAAATTTTCGGTTTAGCCCATTTAACCGATATTCTCTTTGATAAAGCTTCTGTAACTTTGACAGATTTTTTTTGATTTGGGAGAAATAAGTGTCACCCAGTGACGATGCGGTGCCAACTAAGGTTCCTCCCTGATCCAGTACATAGTGAAACAGACCAAAATGATGATGCAAAAATGCTGCGGATTCATTAGGCAGAGCTGAAACGGATCGGTTGACTTCATACTGAGATTGTTTTAATAGCTGTATGATATGCGGGGGATTATAGGAATCTGGATCTGCTACCAGCAGAATTTGCCCCGGTTTCAGGAATCGGTAATTTGAATTTAATGCCATAAAATAGCGAGCCGCTTCGCTATTTGAATGGCTGAATAACAGACTGGCTTGAAAACTTAATCCTCCAGGTTGCTGTACGACACAGAAACCGGGTTGAATGTTTCTTTTCATAAATACTCTATTTGTTCCTGTGGTAGCTTTTAACATGTTGGCCTGACGTTAGATGACATAACTTAATCAGATAATCGGATTATTTTCAACATATAATAAATGGGTTTCTAATCTTTACAGAGTGAGAATTTATAGGGAGTCGGTGATGTATAAATTCAATCTGATGTTGTCGGTTGATATTGATTAATTTGCAGTTTTTTCTTTTCTAAAGGATAGCAATAGTGAATGGAATTTGTTTATATATTTGGTCTGACTACGAGCCTTCAATATTTACATTTATATAAGATAATTAACAATTTGTTACAATTATTTTATGGAAATTACAATTATTTTATTGAAATCAAAGGAAAATAACTCAGAATGAGAACTTGAACATAAGGTAAATTAAGTAGGTATAGTTATGGCAAATATGATTTATGTGACGATAAAAGGTGAATCTCAGGGGCTTATTTCTCAAGGATGTTCGACTTTGGATTCCATTGGTAATCGGTATCAGCATGGACATGAAAATCAAATTATGGTGTTGCAATTCAATCATGGTCTGACAGTTGCTCAGAATGTTAATTATCAGCCGGTAAACTTCATTAAACTATTAGATAAATCTTCCCCATTGTTAATGATAGCGGCAGCTAATCATGAAAGACTGGAGTTGACATTTGATATTTATCGGACTTCTCAAATAGGTTCACAAGAACTTTTTTATTCCATCTTGCTCACCGGGGCAAAAATTTGTGATTTAAATGTTAATTGTCCGCATGTTATTAATGATAATAACGGCCAGCCGGAGGAAGTTATTTCAGTTCAGTATGTTAATATTACTTGTCGGCATCATATGGCGGGAACATCAGGATATTGCATTTGGGATGAGATGGTTTATTGATAAATACAGTTTATACGCTTAGTTTTCATTTAATAGCTAAGCGTGTTTTTAAAAGTAAGTACTATAGTCACTCGCCATGCAAATTTCAGCAGCTAATCCTTCAGTTATAGCGCCAAGAGTAGCATATGTTGACTCAACGTTAGACGACATAACCTCCTTATCGTTTCGTCACCACCATTGCTTAATCAAATGATAAGATTATTTTTAGTTTATAAATGTACATGTTTTTAATTCTACTGCCTATGTTTTCTTAGAAATCCTAAAGGGTATCCTACGAATGATTCTGATCTAAATCTCAAAGCTGGAACCTATCGTTAGTACTTTTCCATATTCTCTGTAAAATCCCTCCAACGATTTTCCTGCCTGTGCGGTACTTCTTGAGCAGGGATAAATAAGGTTTGAATTGGATTTAAGGAACGAAATATATCAATTTTGTTACGTTACACCTTAAAGCATTTGTGATAAATTCAATCCGTTTTTGTCTATTAATGTTGGTCGATTTATTTTTTCTACTATAGAGAGTAATGATATGAATGGATTTGTATATTTAGCAATGGCAATTGTTGCTGAGGTTATCGCAACGGCTTCATTAAAAGCCTCTGATGGGTTTAGTAAATTATTCCCTTCTATACTGGTCATTGTTGGATACGGTATCGCTTTCTGGGGGTTATCTCAGGTGGTCAAAGTTGTGCCATTAGGAATTGCTTATGCCATATGGTCTGGCTTGGGTATTGTGTTGGTTTCTATTGCCGCGATATTTTTATATCAACAGAAGTTGGATTGGGCGGCTATTTTAGGTATGGCTCTTATTGTTGCCGGTGTAATGGTAATAAACCTGCTTTCTAACAGCAGTGCACATTAATTAACAATTAACGGCGCGCCTGTTTTCCCTGAATCGTTTTCTGGAGAAGAGATATGTTAAATGCCAGTAATAAGAAAGGATTCCAGACAGTCTTATTAGGAGTACTCTTTAGTATTGCTGTATTAGCGGGTTGTAGTCGCCAGACAGGGAAAACAGCGACTCAATATCAGGGGATACCATACTCTCAACCGGAAAATTCTCAACCGGCAGTTGCGCTTAGGGATAATGCCAGAGCAATCTGTTCTTATGCAGGTGGTATGCCTGCATTAGCAATACAATTAAATGGTGCGCAAGTACCTGTTTGCCAGTTGGCAAATGGTAAGCGTTGTGATGAAAGGGCGTTATTGCAAGGTTCCTGTGCATCAATTTGAGGTAGAAATCAAGCAACTGATATGAGCAGAAACATGCCGTTGGAAAGGCAGCCTTGGGCATGATTCTGTGAGTATATTTGATTCATCAGACAATCATTTTTAACTGTCTGAGTGGGTAATTATTTACGGATAAAAAATTGGCTGATTAATACTAATACAGCAGCTACTAGGTAAGCAGCAAAAATACCGATTAACCATTGTGGCATCTCTAATGTCAGGAATTGCCACTGTCTTACTGAACAATCACCCGTAGCTTCAAATACAGAAGGAAGCCATTGGTTTAACGCCAACCATGAAGGGAAGTTGACGAAGAAATCACAGGTATTAAATGGAGAAGGGTGCAATTGCATCATAGTATGTTCCCACGCAAGTTGCAGGCCACTCCAGGCACTGTAGATCCACAAAATAATAGCCAGCCAGCGTAACGGCGTTTTTGGTGCGATTACACCTAATATCCCCGCGCCCAACACACCAAACAGAGCAACCCGTTCATAAATACACATCACGCAGGGTTGTAATTTCATTACATGTTGAAAATATAATGCCGAGCTTTCTAGTATCAGGGCAGTCAAAATCATTAACAGCCATGCGCTTCGTCCTTGAGAACAGTGGTTCAAAAATCGCATCATTTCCGTTTTTCCATGCAGATTAAGATAAACAATTGAGCGCCTATTTTGCCGATTTACAGGTAACAAAAAAAGTCAATTAAGGTAAATCTGGCTTTTTCGCGGAAAAATAATACCGTATTGAGCGTTATCATTGCTCAATACGGTATTGGTTGGTTAAGGCGATAAAATGAATTATTACTGGTTATGGCAAAGCAATTAGGCCCCAATGAACCATCATGTCAGTGGCTGGAATTAGCAGAAATTCTACACACAGCAAACCGGCCAGCGTCATGACAATGGTATAAGGCAATGCCATGAGCACCATGCGGCCATAAGATAAACGAATTAATGGCGATAATGCCGACGTCAACAGGAACAGAAATGCGGCTTGTCCATTAGGTGTGGCAACGGAAGGCAGGTTAGTGCCGGTATTAATCGCAACAGCCAGAT
The DNA here is from genome assembly GCF_035181445.1 of Photorhabdus africana. Classification (NCBI taxonomy): domain Bacteria; kingdom Pseudomonadati; phylum Pseudomonadota; class Gammaproteobacteria; order Enterobacterales; family Morganellaceae; genus Photorhabdus; species Photorhabdus africana. The sequence goes on along the minus strand of NZ_JAXBVE010000008.1, from coordinate 104,400 downwards.
ATTCAAATTGTTTATGTGAAATCAGGCCCTCTTGCATCGCAGTTCTTGCTTCATTGATATAAACCGTACCGACAAACACGTTATCTGATACTGATGAGAGTAGGCCATTGAACAGATAGAACAGGGAAAGTTGAGAAGTTTCAGAAACCTGTAATACGAACTGAATAAATGGCGTAAACAGTTGCTGGTCAACAATGACGGCAACGATAGAAAAGAATACAGTCAGTAATGCCGTGAACGGTAGTGCCTCTTCAAATGCCTTACCCAGTGCATGTTCTTCGGTAATACCACAGAACGACGTGGTTAGAATAATGACGGAAAGGCCAATCAGACCAACTTCTGCCAGATGAAACGCCAACGCGACAATGAGCCATATACCGATTAACGCTTGAGCAATAAGCTGTGCTTTTTCTTTACGTGTTCGTTCTGCGCTGGTTTTTTTATCGTAATCTTCCAATACCTGTCGGACGCGCTCTGGCAATTCTGTACCATAACCGAACAGTTTAAAGTGCTCGACCAGAAAACAGACTAGCAGCCCGCAGATAAAGACAGGTAGGGTAATTGGAGACATGCGAATAAAGAAGGTGACAAAATCCCAATTGACGTTTTTGGCGATAATCAGATTTTGGGGTTCTCCTACCATTGTCATCACTCCACCGAGTGCAGTACCTACACCTGCATGCATCATCAGACTGCGCAAAAAAGCGCGAAACTGTTCAAGCGTTTGTTTCTTTTTTGCTGTATCAATGTGATTGTCATGTTTGGCGTTAATGACATCATGCTGATCAGTGATGAAGTTGTTGTAGATAGAATAGAAACCAAGGGAAACACTAATAACTACCGCGATAACTGTCAGGGCATCAAGAAATGCTGACAGGAATGCGCTGGCCAGACAGAATGCTAAGGCAAGCATGCGCTTAGATTTTATGGAGAGCAGGAGTTTAGTGAAAGCAAATAATAGTAATTGCTTCATAAAGTAAATTCCTGCGACCATAAATATCAGCAACAGTATAACTTCCAAGTTATTAGCAATTTCATGACCAACTTGTTGAGGTGAGGTCATGCCGATGATGACCGCTTCAATTGCCAACAGGCCACCTGGTTGTAACGGGTAACATTTAAGTGCCATTGCTAACGTAAAGATAAATTCGATAACAAGCAGCCAGCCTGCGACAAATGGATTAATAAAGAAGAATATCAATGGGTTGATGATGAGAAAGATGATGATAGCGAGCTTATACCAATCTGGCGAGTTGCCGAGAAAGTTTTTTACCGCTGTTTTTAGGATACTGGTTTCCATTGCAATTAAAGTTCCTCTAAATTCGTAAAATCGTGTTCTTGAAACAATAGTACGCTTTTATACAGAATGTTTTAAGGGAAATGAGGTATACCCGTTATCTTTCACGTTGCCTCTTTGTTGGCTGCGCTCGTTCATCCCGGTCACATCGTTATCTATGCTCCCGGGGATTCGCTCCCTTGCCGTCGCGATGCATCTTGAAATCCATAGGGTATATAACTAAGCATGAGTACGCTTTTTTTCATGACCGCCTTTGCGCTTTCTAGACTACATAGCTATATTGAAGTTGCGTATTCTGATATAATTTCATCTATTATTAGTTGAAAAAATCACGTTGGAATAATAAAAATATGGTCATTAAGGCTCAAAGTCCCGCAGGTTTTGCGGAAGAGTATATTATTGAGAGTATATGGAACGGCCGTTTTCCTCCAGGCTCCATTCTTCCGGCAGAACGTGAATTATCTGAGTTAATTGGTGTGACAAGGACCACCCTGCGTGAAGTATTGCAGCGTTTGGCACGTGATGGATGGTTAACAATTCAGCATGGCAAACCAACAAAAGTGAATAACTTTTGGGAAACATCGGGTCTTAATATTTTAGAGACTCTGGCCCGTCTTGATCACGATCGCGTTCCTGAGTTGATTGATAATCTACTGGCGGTGAGAACGAATATTGCAGCGATATTTATTCGCACGGCTTTTAAGCATAATCCGGGTAACTCATTGGAAGTACTGGCAGAAAAGGAGCAGGTGGAAGATAATTCAGAGTCATTTAGTATGCTAGATTATGATATTTTCCGTGGTCTGGCTTTTGCTTCAGGTAATCCAATTTACGGCCTTATTATCAATGGGTTGAAAGGGTTATATACCCGTATAGGGCGTTATTACTTCTCTAATCCTGAGGCGCGTAAATTGGCGCTGAATTTTTATCAGCAACTGGTGATATTGTGTCGTGATAAATCTTACGATAACGTCATGGAATGTGTACGTAACTATGGTAAAGAGAGTGGTGTCATTTGGCACAGTATGCAAAGTACGATGCCAAGTGATTTGTCTGAAGTGTGTCGCTGATATTTCGTTAGTATTTTTACTTAATTCCAGGCGTTATCCGATCTATTAGTTTCAAATCAAAATTATTTTCAATTGACCCGGTGTGGAATGCTCTGCACCGGGCGTTTTGCTTCTTTTTTCTCATTCAACCTTAAGCCAATCGTTAATGTCTCTATTTCAGAATATTATTCTGGTTTTTTGGTTTTTGTTTGGGTTTTTATTTTGATTAATTGATGGTTATTGGTATCTTGTGGTTGTTTAATTGATTCATTTTTTTCACCGAAAAACTCAGAATAATGACTTGATATGAAATAATTAGCATGCGGTTTATATCGTAATTATTATCTTAATTTTATGATTTTAATATCAATTTTCATAAATTGGTTATGTATGAATTACAAATAAGCCTGTTGCATAAATGTAATCTAATTGTGACCTAAATCATAAATGTAGATTATTGACGTGACCGATGATTGTTCTATATTGGTTTTTTATAAACAGCATATTATGCTTGCCTAAAATTTTAAATCGTCTGGGGGCCATGATGAAAATCCTTATTTTAGGTAGCGGTGTTATTGGTGTAACCAGTGCCTGGTATTTGGTACAGCAAGGTCATGAAGTCACTGTCATTGATCGCCAGGGAAGTGCGGCTGAGGAAACCAGTGCGGCTAATGCCGGGCAGATCTCGCCGGGATATGCGACCCCGTGGGGAGCACCGGGTATTCCATTGAAAGCGATTAAATGGATGTTTCAACGTCATGCTCCATTGGCTATTCGTCCAGATGGATCGCTGTTTCAGTTACGCTGGATGTGGCAGATGTTGCGTAATTGTGATGCAAGTCACTATGCGATAAATAAGAGCCGGATGGTACGATTGGCAGAGTACAGTCGTGACTGTATCAAACAGTTGAGGGCAGATACGGGTATTCAATACGAAGGGCGTCAGGGGGGCACGCTTCAGTTATTCCGCACCAATAAGCAGTTTGATAATGCAGTGAATGACATCGCCGTTCTTGAACAGGAAGGTGTTCCTTACCATTTATTAACGGCAGATAAACTAGCGACAGTAGAGCCGGCATTGGCCCATGTCGCTCACAAACTGACGGGGGGCTTACAATTACCGAACGACGAAACGGGCGATTGCCAGCTTTTTACCAAAGAGTTGGCAAAAATGGCAGAAGCAGCAGGTGTAACGTTTTTGTTTAATAAACAGATCAAACAGTTATTGGTGGAAGGGCAGCGGATTACCGGCGTCCAGTGCGAAGATGGTGTTATGACAGCAGACAACTATGTCGTTGCAATGGGAGCTTATTCCACTGAATTACTGAAAGGTCTTGTCAAAATTCCAGTATATCCACTGAAAGGTTATTCATTAACTATGCCTATTGTCGATGCGGAACGGGCTCCGGTCTCTACTGCATTGGATGAAACATACAAAATTGCGATTACTCGGTTTGATAACCGTATTCGTGTGGGTGGAATGGCAGAAGTTGTCGGCTTCAATTTGAATCTGCTTAAAGCACGTCATGAAACATTGAAAATGGTGGTGCAAGACCTTTATCCAGGCGCTGGCGATATTACTCAGACTCATTTTTGGACAGGATTACGTCCAATGACACCAGATGGTACGCCAATTGTGGGTCCGACTGAATATCACAATCTCTACCTAAATACAGGGCATGGTACATTGGGATGGACAATGGCATGTGGTTCCAGTCAATTACTGGCTGATATTATTTCGGGTAAAAAGCCGGCCATTGTATCTGATGATTTATCAGTATTTCGTTATGTTAATGGTTTTAATCCAAAATTGGTGCCATTTAGCCATCAATTACACACTGAACTGAGAGGCTAATAGAATATGCCACGTCCGATTTCGGCAACGATCCATCTTAATGCATTGGAAAATAATTTGGCGATTATTCGTAATAAGGTCGGTAATAGTAAAATCTGGGCTGTTGTTAAAGCAAATGCTTATGGGCATGGCCTGAGTTGCATATGGCAGTATCTCGGTCAGGCTGATGGGTTTGCTTTACTTGATTTTAATGAGGCGATTTTATTACGGGAACAGGGGTGGCAGGGGCCAATTTTGCTATTGGAAGGGTTTTTCAAACCTGAAGATTTGCCAATAATTGATGAATATCAGTTGACAACGGTAGTGCATAGCCATTGGCAACTTGAAGCAATAGAAGCGGCCAATTTGAGTAAACCCATCAATATTTATCTCAAACTCAATAGCGGTATGAATCGATTGGGATTTCCTGCGGATCAATATAGTGCGGTTTTATTATTAGCAAAAGGTATCCGGCAACTTGGACAAATAACATTAATGTCACATTTTGCGAATGCGGATAAGGATAATAAGGAAATTAGCGTTACTGAACAACTTAACGTTATTAATTCGGTGAGTCAGGGATTGGATATTTCTCAATGTTTGGCTAATTCAGCCGCTTCTTTGTGGTATCCACAAACTCATAGAGATTGGGTACGTCCCGGTATCGTGCTTTATGGTGCTTCACCGAGCGGAAAGTGGAAAGATATTGCCGATATTGGGTTGAAAGCGGTGATGAGCCTGCAAAGTGAGATTATTGCTATTCAGAATCTCAAGGCAGGAGACAAAATTGGTTATGGCAGTAAATATACAGCGCCAGGCCCTATGCGAGTCGGTACCGTCGCTTGTGGCTATGCTGATGGTTATCCCCGTTGTGCCATGACGGGAACACCGATTATTGTCGATGGCGTTAGGACCCAAGTATTAGGTACAATATCAATGGACATGTTGTCGGTGGATTTAACGCCTTGTCCGCAGGCCCAAATTGGCAGTCCTGTTGAATTGTGGGGGCAAAATTTGCCGGTGGATGATGTGGCGGAGAGCTCTGGAACAATTGGTTATGAATTATTGTGTGCATTGGCAAATCGGGTCCCGGTATCTATTGATTTGAAAGATGACGGGTATAGTGTCAAATAGTCGTTAGCTTCGGGTATTATTTCAGGAAATAAAATAGCCCTATTGGGATAGGCAATAAGTTACCGTTTTCGCTAAATTAATATCTCTTTGTTTCCTATAATCAGTCTATTTTTGTCAGAAGAATTAGGTGGGAATTAAACATATCGTGCTTTTTAAGGCAAAATAGGACGTTATTACTTGGAAATGAGGGAAATGATCTTTTACACTTGATATAGCTAATCGCATAATTGTTTTAAAGGAAATAGTTAATCATGATCAACAAAGCTAAAATTTTAGCCACAGTCGTCACTTTTTGTCTTTCTTCATCTTTAGCTTATGCGGGGCAGTGGTCAATTGGCGCCTCTGTTTTGGCTGAGGCATCACCTTATAAGGGGGTAAAGAATAAAGATAAAGTGTTGTTTGTTCCAATGGTTAATTATGAAAGTGACAATTTCTATTTTCATACTTTAGCCGCCGGGTATTATTTGTGGAATCAACCAAAAGATCAGCTATCTTTAGATGTTTATTACTACCCTCAAAATTTCCGCCCGAAAGATAATGAAGATAAGCAGATGAAAAAGCTGGATCGTCGCCATGATACTATGATGGGCGGCTTTAGTTATCGTCATATTGAAGATTGGGGAACATTGCGTAGCTCTTTTGCTGCGGATACTTTGGGTAAAAGTAAAGGCATAACGATTGACCTGGCTTATTTATATGAATTTAAAAGTGATGATTGGTCATTACAACCAGGATTAGGTGTGGTTTGGAATAGTAAAAAACAAAATCGTTATGAATATGGTATTAAAGATAGTGAATCACGCCATAGCGGATTAGAAAAATATACTCCAGATGATAGTTGGACTCCCTACCTGGAATTATCTGCTAATTATAAATTTAACCAGGAATGGTCTGTATTTATGATGGGGCGTGTTGAGCGTTTACCGAGTGAAATTAAAGATAGTCCAATGGTGAATAAGTCATATTCAAGTATTGTTTGGACAGGTGTTACATATAGTTTTTAATTACTCACGGCGATAATATACCCTATGCAACTTGAAATCCATAGGGTATAAAAGAGCTGCCGGGGGAAGGCAGCTCTTTTCAGACAAAATAATTACTCCGTTATTTGGAGATATGAGCAATCAGATCCAGAACTTTGTTAGAATAACCGGTTTCGTTGTCGTACCAGGAAACCAGTTTTACAAAGTTGTCGTTCAGAGCGATACCTGCTTTTGCGTCAAATACAGAAGTCAGCTTTTCACCATTGAAATCGTTAGATACGACGTCATCTTCGGTGTAACCCAGAACGCCTTTCAGTTCACCTTCAGCCGCATCTTTGATTGCATCGCAGATTTGTTGATAAGTGGCGGGTTTTTCCAGACGTACAGTCAGGTCAACAACAGATACGTTAGGCGTAGGGACGCGGAAAGCCATGCCAGTCAGCTTACCATTTAGTTCAGGGATCACTTTACCCACAGCTTTAGCTGCACCGGTAGATGATGGGATAATATTCTGAGCAGCGCCACGACCACCACGCCAATCTTTCGCAGAAGGACCGTCAACCGTTTTCTGAGTTGCCGTTGTTGCGTGAACAGTGGTCATCAGACCTTCAACAATGCCGAATTTATCATTGATAACTTTAGCCAGCGGCGCCAGACAGTTAGTGGTACAGGAAGCATTGGAAACGATCTCCTGGCCTGCATAAGTTTTGTGATTAACGCCCATAACAAACATCGGCGTGTCATCTTTGGACGGGCCGGTCAAAACAACTTTTTTCGCACCAGCGGCAATGTGCTTACGTGCAGTTTCGTCAGTCAGGAAGATACCCGTTGCTTCTGCAACAACATCAACACCGACTTCGTTCCATTTCAGGTTAGCTGGATCTCTTTCTGCTGTAACGCGGATAGCTTTGCCGTTAACAATCAGGTGGCCGTCTTTTACCTCAACAGTGCCGTTGAAGCGACCGTGAGTTGAGTCATATTTCAGCATGTAAGCCATGTATTCGGCGTCGAGCAAATCGTTGATTGCAACGATTTCGATGTCTGAACGTTCTTGTGCAGCACGGAAAACAATACGGCCAATACGACCAAAACCGTTGATACCTACTTTGATAGTCATAGTGTTCCACCAGCTATTTTTTAGTGAATTAAAAATTATTACTAAAGTTACCAAAACCTTGCCAGCCGTCAAGCGGAATCGTGTCAATAGCCGAAAAACATTAGCTTTGAGTTCATCATTTAGGCGCTTGCTATGGGGTACTGGCAATCGAGACGCCCATCATTATCAAGGTGCAGACAGATATTGAAAGTTAATTGGTTAGATATGCGAGTCACATCACAAATAGTAGGATATACCCGTTATCTTTCAAGTTGCCTCTTTGTTGGCTGCACTTACTCACCCCGGCCACATTGTTCGCTATGCTCCCGGGGATTCGCTCCCTTGCCGTCGCGATCCATCTTGAAATCCATTGGGTATGGGCAGATTCAGTTAACCACTTGAAATAAATTTCACTGATGCAATGTTAATTTTTTGTTATTATTAATCAATTTTATTGAGCACATGAGTCTTACTATTAAGGTGGTCGTTATGGCTAAGCATCCTGATGTTTCCCTTTATAAAGAACTTACTGATATTCAGCGTCATGTAACCCAGAATGCCGGGACAGAGCCGCCATTCTCAGGGAAATTGCTACATAATAAGAAAAGTGGCGTGTATCATTGTTTGTGCTGCGAGCAGCCGTTATTTATGTCCGACACTAAATTTGATTCTGGTTGTGGCTGGCCGAGTTTTTACCAGCCTGCCATTCATGATGCAGTGCAGTATCTTGATGATGATAGTCACAATATGCATCGTATTGAGGTTCGTTGCGGTCATTGTAACGCTCATTTGGGGCATGTGTTCCCTGATGGACCGCAGCCGACAGGAGAGCGTTTTTGTATCAACTCGGCTGCATTAAGCTTTACTGATGAAAATACAGGCGAAAAAACAGTAGGTTAACCGTTTTTATTATTGCGGGCATAATCTTAGTTTATGCGAAAAATCGTTTCAGCTAATTCTGGAAAATAATGAGGAAATATCAATGGAACTGGATGATCTGTTATCTGTAATGACACCAGAAATATATCAGCGCTTGGTTCAAGCAGTAGAACTGGGTAAATGGCAGGATGGTGTGCCTCTAACGGTCGAGCAGAAAGAGAATAGTTTGCAAATGATTATGCTATGGCAATCAAGGCATAACCATGATCCGCAACATATGACGATTGGCACTGATGGTCAGTTGGTGATGAAGAGTAAACAAGAACTGAAAACGATCTTTCAGTCTAAAATGGTGGCAACATTCAAGCCATAATCTTTGGTAAATTAGGTATGAAAGGGCTGAGTGTGTAAAACTCAGCCTGGCCTTGGATTGATATCAGAGAAGAGCATTTTCTAGTTGATCAAGTTCTATCAATATAGCGCCTTGTTCTTTTAGCTCTTTGAAGGCTGATTGGCTATCATTTGGACTCAGGTTAACCCCTCGACAACCATCCGTAATGACCCAAGTTTCATAACCTAATGCCAGCGCATCCAGCGCGGTAAATTTCACACAATAGTCAGTGGCGATGCCAATAATAAACAGACGTTCAATTTGCTGTGTTTGCAACCAGTCATCAAGCCGGGTTTTGTTCTGATGGCCGTTGTCAAAGAAAGCACTGTAACTATCGATCTGTGGATTTTCGCCTTTGTGGAAAATTTCAACAATTGCCTGCTTGTTTAGCTGTGGATGGAAATCAGCGCCATGCTGACTTTGAACGCAGTGTACCGGCCACCATACTTGTGGAATACCGTTTAATAGACCGATATCACCGATCTTCTGGCCGGAATTTACGGCAAAGCTCATATGTTCAGCAGGATGCCAGTCTTGGCTGGCAATAATGCTGATATTGTGTTTCAGACAAATAGCAATTGCCTGATTTGCCGCAACAATGACTTGTTCACTCTCTTCTACGGCTAAAGCGCCGCCGGGACAGAAGTCATTTTGTAGATCAATAAGTAATAGGGCTGTTTTCATTTCTTTCCTTGATTATTTATCTGTATAACTTAATTCACCACGTAAATTTTGTTGCATTAAATAACGAATTTTTTCATTGCTATGGGGTTGACTGAGTAAATAGTGCAACTTGGTTAAAGTTGCTTCAAAAGTCATATCGTAGCCGCTTATCACCCCCGCTTCAGCCAGAGCATGGCCCGTTGCATAACCTTCCATATTGACTCGGCCAGAAATGCATTGAGTCAAATTAACCACCACGATCCCTCTCTCTGTTGCCTGTTTTAGCGCTTTTAATAATTCAGGGTGTTGAGGTGCGTTTCCGACGCCATATGAGCGCAGGATGAGCGCCTTAACCGGTTGCATCAAAATATTATTCACAATTTGACTGGAAAGGCCGGGATAAATGGTGATTACGCCAATGGGCTGAGGGGTAATCTGATGAGTAATAAACTCACCGTGATTGGCAGGGGCAGAACATGCATTGAAGGTTTTGATGTTAATACCGGCTTCCATCAATGGAGAACAGTTTGGTGAAGCAAAAGCATCGAAACCGTCGGCATGTGCTTTGACGGTCCGGTTCCCCCGAAACAGTTTATTATTGAAAAACAGGCTGACCTCGTTAACCGGGTAATTAGCGGCAAGATAAAGCGCATTCAACAAGTTTGTCTGTCCATCAGAGCGCAATGCTTCCAGCGGGATTTGTGACCCGGTGACAATGACTGGCTTACCTAGATTCTCAAACATAAAGGAGAGGGCCGATGCCGTAAATGCCATTGTATCCGTACCATGCAAGATCACGAACCCATCATAATCATGGTAATTTTCTCGGATATCATCAGCGATAAATTGCCAGTCTTCTGGGGTCATATCAGAAGAATCGATCAATGGTTGATGCTCACGGATGGTGAATGTCGGCATTTCCGGTCGATGGAATTCGGGCATCTTTGTTAATTGGTGTTGTAAATGCCCGGAAACGGGGATGTATCCCTGAGATGAGTGTTGCATCCCAATGGTTCCGCCAGTATAAACGACATAAATAGATTTCTTCTGCATGACTGTACCTCATAAAAAGATCAGCTGGATTATATACCCGTTATCTTTCAAGTTGCCTCTTTGTTGGCTGCACTCACTCACCCCGGTCACATAGTTACCTATGCTCCCGGGGATTCGTTCCCTTGCCGTCGCGATCCCTCTTGAAATCCATAGGGTATAGGAGTATTACAAAATAAAAAAAGCCTGACAGGGTTTGTCAGGCTAAATTAATCGAGCTGTTACTAGAATCATGCACTATAGGTTGCTAGCGAATATCTCCGCAATTTAAACAGAATGCATAACGATTTTGTGGATCATTCAGATGGCGATAGAACTCACTCTGTTGTTTCACTTCCTGAGCTACCTGCACCAATGGCGCGGGTAGCCAGGCTTGAACCGCTTCCGGCACGATAGCTTGTGCGGTTGTTGTCAACTGGCTCATTAGCAACTCACTGAATGACATTTCAGGTTGCATCCAGTCAAGCTCAGGGTTATCCAATTTTGCTAATTCAGCCACTTTAGTGACTGCATCATCGAAATCCCCTAATTGGTCGACCAATCCATTGGTTTTCGCATCATTACCAGTCCACACATGGCCCTGGGCAATTTTATCGACTTCTTCACGTGTTTTATGGCGCGAAGTAGCAACAAGGCCAATAAAGTTGTTATAGCCGTTCTCAATATTAAGCTGCATCAGCGCTGAGAACTCTTTGCTGAGCCCTTTAGTAACAGAAATACCTGCGAGTGGGGTGGTAGACACGCCATCAGTGTGGATACCAATATGTTCCAGACTGTTTTCATAAGTGGTAATGACACCGAAGATACCGATAGAACCCGTCAACGTACTTTGGTTTGCGATGATGTAATTAGCCGGGGTAGCGATCCAGTATCCGCCGGATGCCGCCATTCCCCCCATAGAAACCACCACAGGTTTATTCGTTGCACGTAGCGCAGCCAGTTCGGTGCGGATAACATCAGAAGCGCTCACGCTGCCGCCAGGGCTGTTTACTCGCAGAATAACGGCTTTGATATTATCATCCAAACGAGCTTGACGGATTTGAGCGGCGGTTGTGTCACCGCCAACCATGCCTTGGGTCTGCTGCCCATCGACGATTGCACCTTGCGCGACAATAACGGCGATATTGCCTTTAGATGATAACCTGCCTTCTACCAATTGCGGTGCATAATCATAAATGCTGATAGCATTGAAGTGACGGTTTTTCTCGTCCCAACCAAAGGCTTTTGTCATGTCACTTTCAATGACATTGCGTGGCGCTACGTAATCGACCAGCTTGTGTTTAAGCGCATATTGCGCATTATCTCCGCCAACAGCACGTAAGCTGGCAATCATCTCATCAGCGCCTGGGAATACTTGATCAACAGTGAGTTTGCGGTTGGTGGCGACAGTATTGAGGTAGTTGTGCCACAGGCCGTTGATCCAACGGCTATCAGCTTCGCGGGCAGCGGGGGACATATCATCACGCATAACCGGTTCAACGGCTGATTTATACGTCCCGACACGGAAAATATGCGCGGTGACTTTCAGTGAATCCAACAGGGATTTGTAATACAGGTTATTGGTTGAATAGCCATAAAGGCCAATCGTTCCTTGTGGCGATAGATAGATTTTATCGGCAAAGGTAGCCAGATAATATTGTGACTGATTATAACTATCACTGATAGCATAAACCGGCTTACCGGAAGTTTTAAACTCATTAATTGCCTTACCGATATACTGCATAGATGGCTGGTCGGTGCCGATGAAATCATCAAGTTTCAGCACCAGACCGGTGATTTTATTATCGGTTTTTGCTTGGCGAATGCTATCAACAATATCAAACAGGGAGTTTTCCTGGAATTTATTGCTGGATGTACCAAACAACTCACGGCCTAATTGAGTCAATGGCGTACGGCTGGAGACCTGATCCACAATGATACCGGTGAGATTGACATATAATGCTCCTTGATAACTATCTGCCGTTTTGTTTGTCTGTTGGTAAAGTAGAAAACCGCCAACCACAACCAGAATCAGCATGATAAAAATCAAGTTTGAAATGACTTCCCGAATAAAATTTAATAGTCGCCAACTCCATTTAAATAATCTTGCGATCAACTTCCATAAAATACGCATATCATCTCCAAAAATAGGATCAAGTGAAGCTATCCTAATGATCAGACGTGTAAATGTCAGCTTCAAATAGTGGCATATTGCCTGAAAAGACAGCTTTAGGGCTTTTATTTGTTAACAAATAAACAGAAAATGTTAGCTTATAACAAAATACATTACTTAGGAGAGAAAAGATGGACGCACTAGAACTTTTGTTGAACAGACGTTCAGTATCACGTTTAACCACCCCGGCACCTCAAGGTGAAGCATTACAGCATATTTTGGCGGCGGGAATGAGAGCACCTGATCATGGTGCATTACGTCCGTGGCGCTTTATTGTCATGCAGGATGAAGGTATTGAGCGATTCAGTCGATTACTCCATCAAGCCGCCATTGATAGTCAGCTTGGCGCTGAGGCGGAAGAAAAAGCGAAAAGTGCGCCTTATCGTGCACCATTAATCATCGCTGTTATTGCAAAAGTGGCTGAGAATTCCAAAATACCTGAATGGGAGCAGGTGGTTTCAGCCAGTTGTGCGGTGCATGCGATGCAAATGGCGGCTGTGGCTCAAGGGTTTGGTGGTATCTGGCGTACGGGTTCATGGACTGATGATAATACCGTGCGTACCGGTTTGGGTTGTCATGAACATGACAAAATAGTGGGTTTTCTCTACCTTGGAACGCCTGCACTAAAAGCACCAAATAAGGTGACTGCGCCTGATATGACCAATTTTGTCAGCTACTTGTAACCGGGGTCTGTTATGTCAACAGAAGTTCGTCTTACCCAATACAGCCACGGTGCTGGATGCGGTTGTAAAATTTCACCAAAAGTGTTGGAAACCATTCTGCATAGTGAGCAGGAAAAATTTCTTGATCCTCACTTACTGGTTGGTAATGAAACCCGTGATGATGCTGCGGTTTATGATATTGGCAATGGTACCGGCATTATCAGTACGACAGATTTCTTCATGCCGATTGTCGATGATCCATTTAATTTTGGGCGCATTGCTGCCACAAATGCTATCAGCGATATTTATGCGATGGGCGGTAAACCTATTATGGCGATAGCTATTTTGGGATGGCCTATTGATAAATTGGCGCCGGAAATTGCCCGTAAGGTGATTGAAGGTGGCCGGGCTGCGTGTAAAGAGGCTGGGATTGTACTGGCGGGGGGGCACTCTATTGATGCGCCTGAGCCTATTTTTGGTTTGGCTGTAACCGGTATCGTTAATATTGACCGAGTGAAACAGAACAGTGCCGCGAAAGCGGGAAGCCAGCTCTTTCTGACAAAGCCACTCGGAATTGGTGTATTGACCACCGCGGAGAAAAAAGGCTTGCTGTTACCTGAGCATCAGGGAATCGCGATAGAAACCATGTGCCGCTTAAATACATTGGGGATGGATTTTGCCGAGGTGGCTGGCGTTACAGCAATGACCGATGTCACCGGGTTTGGTCTTTTAGGGCATTTAAGTGAAATTTGTGCAGGATCGGGGGTTCAGGCAACGCTCCATTTTGCAAAAGTGCCTAAACTGCCGGAAGTGGAATCCTATATTGAAAAGGGTTGTGTTCCGGGGGGAACCGGGCGTAACTTTGATAGTTACGGTCATCTTATTGGTGAAATGACAGAACTTCAGCGCAAACTGTTATGTGATCCGCAAACCTCCGGTGGCCTGCTGTTGGCTGTTCTACCAGAAGCGATGGACGAAGTGAAAGCGATTGCACGATGTCATGGCATCGAACTGACCGCGATTGGTGAATTGTCTGAGCAACAGTCAGGCAGAGTACTCATTGAGGTTAATGAATAATATCCATGCGGCTTTTTATTGCAGAAAAACCAAGCCTAGCCAGGGCGATTGCCGATGTTTTACCAAAACCGCATCGCCGTGGTGATGGCTTTATCGCTTGTGGAGATAACCAGTTTGTTACTTGGTGTATTGGGCACTTGCTGGAACAGGCGGAACCTGATGCCTATGACAATCGCTTTGCTCGTTGGTCATTAGTTGATCTTCCCATCATTCCTGAAAAATGGCAGTTAAAACCGCGACCTTCTGTTGAGAAACAGCTCAATATTATCCAGACGTTGTTGGAAAAAGCCGATGAAATAGTGCATGCCGGTGACCCAGATCGGGAAGGGCAACTGTTGGTGGATGAGGTGCTGGATTTTTTGAAACTGGATGCAGTGAGGCGGAAAAATGTTCGCCGCTGCTTGATAAGTGATCTCAATCCACAAGCGGTAACCAGAGCGGTTGATCGGTTAAGAGATAATCGGGATTTTATTCCGCTATGTGTTTCAGCTCTCGCCAGAGCTAGGGCTGATTGGCTTTATGGCATTAATATGACCCGTGCTTATACCTTGCTTGGCCGCAATGCGGGGTATCAGGGGGTACTATCTGTCGGGCGGGTTCAGACCCCTATTTTGGGTTTAGTTGTTCGCCGGGATGAAGAGATTGAGCATTTCGTACCCAAAGATTTTTTTGAGGTGAAAGCGCATATTGTTACGCCGAAAGATGAACGTTTTATCGCTATCTGGCAACCAAGTGAATCTTGTATCGATTTTTTGGATGAAGAAGGGCGATTGATACACCGGCCTCTGGCTGAACATATTATTACCAGAATAACCGGTCAACCAGCCTATGTGATCTCTTATCAGGATAAACGGGAATCTGAAGTCGCTCCTTTGCCATTTTCATTATCTTCTTTGCAAATTGAAGCCGCTAAACGTTTTGGCCTAAATGCGCAACAAGTGTTGGATATTTGTCAGCGATTGTATGAAACACATAAGCTAATTACTTATCCCCGTTCTGATTGCCGTTATTTGCCCGATGAACACTTTGCCGGTCGTCATGCAGTGCTTAATGCGATATCTATTCACGCAACAAAGCTGTTGCCACAAGCGTTACTGGAAATAGATAGAAAGAATCGTTGTTGGGACGATAAAAAGGTTGATGCTCACCATGCAATTATCCCGACGGCTCGAAGCAGCCATATAAATCTGACGGATAACGAGGCTAATATTTATGGTTTGATTGCTCGACAATATTTGATGCAATTTTTCCCGGATGCCATATTCCGTAAATGTGTTATTGAATTGGAAATTGCGGGTGGGAAATTTATTGCTAAAGCCCGTTTTCTTGCTGAGGCAGGTTGGAGAACGTTACTTGGTAATAAAGAGCGTGATGAAGAGAATGACGGAACGCCATTACCCGTTGTTGCTAAAGGTGATGAATTATTGTGTGAAAGAGGAGAGGTGGTGGAGCGTCAAACTCAACCGCCAAAGCCATTTACTGATGCGACTATCCTTTCTGCTATGACCGGAATTGCCCGTTTTGTACAGGATAAAGAGCTGAAAAAAGTCCTTCGTGCAACAGATGGGTTGGGAACGGAAGCCACGCGGGCTGGCATTATCGAACTATTGTTTAAACGGGAGTTTCTTTATAAAAAAGGGCGTCATATTCATGCCACACCTGCGGGTAGGGCGTTGATCCATGTATTGCCTGATATGGCTGCTTTACCGGATATGACCGCCCATTGGGAGTCGCGGTTAACGCAAATCAGTGAAAAACAGTTCCGCTATCAAGATTTCATGGGGCCACTTGAGGAGACATTGCAGCAATTAATTTGGCAGGCCAAACAGAACCGTAATTTAACCGCTTTTCGTGATTTACCCCCCCTCCCAGTGAGAGATAAAAAAGGGAAAAAAATAAAAGCACCGAAAAATGCCAAAAGAGCTGCGCCATAGCGCGCAGCAATTATTACATTATTTTAAAAACGATTGATATTCGGTGTTAACGGAATATCAAATTTTAAATTCTGCCCAAACTGGGGCATGATCTGACGGTTTTTCCATCTCACGGATTTTATAGTCAATACCTGTTGCGATACAGCGTTCCATCAAAAGCTTACTTGCAAGCAGTAAATCAATACGTAGCCCTCGATTATCATCAAACCCTTTGGAACGATAATCAAACCAGGAAAATTGGTCGTTACATTCAGGATTGAGATGGCGGAATGTATCAACCAGACCCCAGTTTTTCAGGCGATCCATCCAATCTCTCTCTTCTGGCAGAAAAGAACATTTACCTGTTTTTAACCAGCGTTTTTGGTTGTTCTCACCAATGCCGATATCCAGATCGGTCGGACTAATATTCATATCACCCATGATAATCACGTGTGATTGAGGGGTTAAGTTTTGCTCCAGGTAGTTTTGCAGATCCTGATAAAATTTCTCTTTTGCCGGAAATTTCACTGGATGTTCACGATTTTCTCCCTGAGGGAAATAGCCATTAATAACGGTCAATAACCCGTGTGGGGTTTCCATTTCTGCCATGATAACCCGGCGTTGAGCATCTTCATCATCCCCAGGAAAACCACGATACACTGCAAGAGGCGCCTGGCGCGTTAACAGTGCAACGCCGTAATGGGCTTTCTGGCCGTAATAAAATACATGATAGCCAAGCTTCCCAACCTCTTCTAGAGGAAACGCTTCATCATGAACTTTTGTTTCCTGTAGACCGATAACATCGGGTTGATGTTGCTCGATGATCGCAGCTAACTGATGGGGGCGGGCACGTAATCCATTAATATTAAAAGAGATAAATTTCATCTTTTACAGCCATCCAGTAAAAAGACACAGGAACAATAGTAACAGATGGATCTTAAAAAGTAACTATTGACAATGGTCAGCACGAAATAGTAACGGATCCCCTAATATTATAATTTGCTGTGAAAAATATAATAATTTGTAGTGAGAAAGAGCCTCAGTTAGACCGTTTTTATCTCAAGTGTTACAAAAATTGATTACTGAAAAATGTAGAACCCTATCCTAATCTTTGATAGAAAATTGAGCTCGTTAGTAATGTTTATATTTTCTAATGGTTGATTGGTTGAGATTAATTTTTGAACCATGATAAACATGAATAATAGAGTTTATTGAGCCACCTATGTATTGAACATACGCTTTTTTTATGTGGTATATGTTTGAGAAGTATTTGTTTTTTTGTACAAAATTTATGCCTTCACAGTATCAAACTTGATTTAGCTGTCATTTGGTGAAGGCTATTTCAAAGAAATTATTTTAGCCACAAGTTATATAGGAACGGTGAATTATGTTTTTTTCTCGTAAATTAGAAGCATTCATGGCAGTGGTGGAAAATGGTTCTTTAAGTAAAGCGGCAAGAGTGATGAACCGTACAACTCCTCCAGTAGCTAAATCAATCAAAGACTTCGAAGCAACATTAGGGAAGCGCCTTTTCAAAAGGGAGAAATTTGGGATGAGTCTGACTAAAGATGGTTTAGAATTATATAATGATCTTAAAGATCTTTATTTACAAGAAAAAGAAATAACTAAAAAACATATCAGTGGTAGTATATGTAACATAGTTAATATTTATTACGATTGGGGGAAAAACAAACATCTTATTTATTTATATAAGGCAGCTGATAGAAATAGCTCACAGGTAAATATATTCCGGTTTAGTTATGATAACATTGAAGAAATAGTGGATTATGACGGCAACACGCTCATTTTGAGCTCAGAAAAGATACTAAGTGACCGTTTTAGTCTCATTAGCAAAATAAAAGGGCCTGAATTGGGAATTTGCTGCCGAAAAGAGTTATTAGATATTGCTAATGGCGATGTGATGCAATTGCTAAAGAGTAATACTTGGCTATGCGATCCTGTACTTTATAAAAGTAGCTTCATTAAAAACTTGGAAGAAGAAGTTATTCAAAGTGGTGGGAAAGTAAATATGCGTCAGATGGATAATATGGGATGCTGCATGAATTTCATTTATTCCAGAGATTATATATTTATTACAGACTCTCATCCCGATGAATTGGAAGGAGGAGACGCTTTGAGTTTTGTTCCCATTGAAAAACCGGGTGCAGCAAATCAATGTTATATTTATAAATCTAAATCACACTCAAGTGTTCTTAATCGTTTTATCGATTCAGTTAATGACATGAGTTAAAATTCATCTACGCGGAGAGGATTATTGTAAGCTCCGCGTTGTTATTATGCGGAGATAATTATAAAGATCTTTCACTGTACCTAAATGATAAATTTATATTTATAATTCTTATTTGAATATTCCGAGTGAATGTCTGATCGTGGTGAGGAAAAATGGACTGTTCCTCGCCTTTTGGCGCAACTTGTACTACAAGCCTGACATTATTATTCGTTCTCGTCTGGTGGTTGGTACAGCCCATTGTGCATACACAAATCTGCATGGCTTTTGCTTTACTGCTTTAGCCAGGGTGTTGTGGTACTCCAAAAAATAATGTTAGCCCCCAAGTAGTCTTCGGCAAAATGAGTAAACTCCTGCTGAGTGAAGGGTTTTTTAGTTTTTGGGTTGGTGTAGATCAGTGTGGGTTCTTGGACTGCCATTGCCACCAAATCCAGTTTGCCTTTGTAACGATTGAAAAAGGGGTAAGCGTTTTTCATCTGAGCAGATTGATACGGCACGATATCGGGGCCACCGAGACCGATCTTATTTTTCGACGCGAAATTAAAAAAGCGAGACATATACTGATGATCGTTATCCCATTCACATGGACAGAAATTAACATATTGTACTACGTAGGATTTTTTAAATACCTGGCGGGCAAATTTGATATTATAAGGTAACAAACCGCGCATTGATTCTGGTACAAGCTGGTGGCACGACTTTGCCGGATACCACCTGAACGTTAGCTCTGTGATTGAATCAGTTCGGTGTATCAGCAGCCGAGGCAGATTGTTATATCAACGTTCTTGCAGTCGGCGCAAAATACGGTTCATCTGAAATTACAGATACAGCCGCAGCAATTTTAACGATGCGTTAGTGATGGCTTAAATAATCACCTTTTCTTACATTATTATGTGGGTTATTATTAACCAATAGCGAGCATTAAGGGGGCATCATGAGCAACACAGTTTACAAAGCACATTTCGGTGATCGACAAACTAGTTTTGTTGTAAAAATCACACATGATGACGTATGGATTGCGGAATGTGATGAGCTTGGCCTTGTTACGGAAGCTAAGTCATACGATGAATTAACAGAGCGAGTGTGGGAGATAGCTCCCGAACTATACGAGCTGAATGAATTTGGTAGTAACCCTGATGGAATGAAAATTAGTTTCGTTCAGGAACAAGCTTATGATTCAAGGATGGCGCTCTGACATGGGATCTGGCTTATATCCACAACTTAAAGAAATTCTATTAGTTCATGGCTGTTATTTTATTAGGCAAGGTAAAGGCAGTCATGAAATCTGGCGTAGCGATATCACAAACAAAAATTTCAGTGTTCCATACACAATAGTTTCAAAACATACAGCTAACGCTATTCTTAGGCAGGCCGGAATTAACCTAAAAATATAGCCCTTACGGGATTTTTTATACACACACGCCGCTTAACTACGGTTTTTTATTTAATCAACCTCGCTGAAATCGCGAGGTTTTTTTATGGAGTTTTCACAATGCCAATCTATTGGAAATAAATCAGGAAATATCGTAATCACTAACTACTCTTATTAATAGTTTAGGCTTAGCACTCGCGGTGCTTTACCGTCTATGCAGTAGTAAACTTAAGAATATTCTATTGAAGTAAGAATCTAATTTGAATAATATCTTATGGTTATTTGCCAGTAAGATGAAATTACCTTTATTAATAAATAATTAAGTGAGGTGTTTATGTCTGAAATTAATAAGCCAGAAGTTACTGAAATAGAAAATAAACTCCCTGAGCATAAATCATTAAACCCTGATCAATACAAATGTAATCATGTTGTTGCCCCAGAAAATTCTTGTCCGTGGGCGATACGTAAAGTCAGATGGGCATCTGGGAGTAAAGGTAAGCGGGGTGGTGTGCGCATTATTTATTACTATAAAGTAGATGTTTCACACATCAGATTGTTACTGATTTACAGAAAAGGCATCAAGGATGACCTTAGTGAATCAGAAAAGAAAGTCTTGAGAGCACTAAATGAGGGGTGGTAACAATGGATAGTAAATTATTTTCTAGGCTAACTGAAAGCATGACACAGATGAACGAAATTATTAATGGCGAACGTGCTGCCTCTCGTGAAACTCACGTTGAAGCAGTAAAAGTAAAGAATATTCGCCAGGCAACCGGTTTAACTCAGACCGGTTTTGCTAAGTTGATTTCCGTTAATGTTGGAACTCTGCGCAACTGGGAACAGGGAAGGCGTGAGCCAACCGGACCAGCAAAAGCCCTGTTGAAGGCAATAGAGAAAGATCCGGTTCATGTTTTAAAGGCGTTATCTATGTAAATAGAGTGCATAGGAATTCCTCAGCCTCGTTTCAGCGAGGTTTTTTATGGGGGAAATATGGCAGAAGAATTTAAATGGAGAACTCAGATACAGAATACCTACCGCTTTGACAATTAATGCAACATTTGAGCAGGCATTTTCAGCATGAATATCACATCAGACGTACAAAAATTAGAACCGGGCGAAAAACTGGGTTACACCGATAAAAAAGAATGTCATGAATAATGATCTTTTCTTATGAAAGCGGCCCATGACTTGCTGAAATGAGCCGCAAAGAAGAAGTGGATAACCCAATTGTATGCTGTTTAATTTAATGGACCATCCATTGATGGGGATTTAATCATTTTTTAAATAAAAATCATCATTATCTCTTAGCCAGAAAAGGAGCTGTATATAGGATAGTTGATATCCAAATGATTGCGGTGATAAACATAACAATCATCCTGGTGAAACGCCAGTAAAATGGCTTTAGAGGTGTAGCGGTGGGAATAGGTAATTGAGTATTTTGGAGCTGACGATTATCTTGTTCGTCATCTTGAAGTGGCAGGATAAAACGATAACCTTGTCGGTACACCGTGTGTATGGCTTCACCTAGATCACAATAACGTAATGTTCGGCGTAACTTACAGATTAATTGCAGTAAATTGGTTTCTGCTACGCCATCTTTGCGTTCAGGCCAAACTAGAGGGATCAGTTGCTCCCGGTTTAACGTATTCCCTTGGGATGCATGTTCCCACAGTGCAAGTAGCAGGCGTTTCTCTTTCTCTGTAATGATAAATATATTTTTACCATGAATTATTTTGTTTGAGTCACAGTCTAAATAAATATCTCTAGTTATTTTCAACATAACGCATTCTCTGCCTCTGTTTAGTGTTTGTCTATTTTTTATATAGCCAGGAGGGCTCAATAGGCACTGATGCCTGTTAGAGTTTATATATTTTATGAATGAGTAATGCAAGAAAATAAATTATTTAAAATTTTTTATTTTATTTTGTCATATGGGTTATTTTTCTGTTTTTTATTAAGAAGTAAAACTAATGATAATTAATTATTAGTTTTATTTATATTGTGATGATTACCCATGAAGTGATGTAAGATTTAGAAATATAGATAAAATATTTTTAGGTGTTATTTATTGTTTATAAATTCCTTTTGTAAAAATTAATGAATAGATATCCACGAGCAATAATGCTGTGAATTGAATGTGATTTATTTATGTAATTGAATTAAAAGGTAAAAAATAGATAAAAATAATTATTTTTTATTTTTAACTTTTATTTGGTGGTATTTGCGTGATTACTGTTCGATGAATAGTTTAAAGCTCCAACAGTGTGATGTTTATCACGTATTAACTTACGTTAATCATACGTTAACCAGTAGTCAGGTCGCCTCATTCCTTGAACCTTGAACCTTGAATGAGGGTTTGGATATTAAAGCACAGTAGTGAATACACAAGTAAGGCATTAGGCATGATACCTAAGGGCGGTAGCGTACCTAAAATCCTAAAATGATGTGTGTTCTAACCCAGTTATGAATTTAACTTTTAAGGAAATAACAATGTCTACAACTGCCGATCAAATTGCTGTTCAATACCCCATTCCCACTTACCGTTTTGTCGTGACCGTTGGTGATGAGCAAATGTCTTTTCAAAGTGTATCGGGATTAGATATTAGCTATGACACCATTGAATATCGTGATGGAATTGGTAATTGGTTACAAATGCCCGGTCAGCGGCAGAGACCAACTATTACCTTGAAGCGTGGTATTTTTAAAGGTCAATCTAAATTGTACGATTGGATTAATTCTATTTCGCTTAATCAGATAGAAAAGAAAGATATTTCTATTAGCCTCACCGATGAAACAGGTTCAAATTTGCTGATTACCTGGAATATTGCTAATGCTTTCCCAGAAAAATTAACCGCGCCCAGCTTTGATGCGACCAGTAATGAAGTTGCGGTGCAGGAAATAAGCTTAAAAGCCGATCGAGTGACTGTTGAGTTCCATTAATACACTGTTTGGTGTCAGGACTGTTTGTTGTCAAGAATAGTCTGGCACGTCAATGCAGTGCTTTTTAAAGGCGAATATTATGACAACTTATGATTATCCCGGTGTCTATATTGAAGAAGATGCCTCATTGGCACTCTCTGTCCGTTCCAGCGCAACAGCAGTCCCTGTTTTTGCTGTCGGAGATGAAAATCTATTTAGGTCAGGAGATGACTATCATCGTGTTAATAGTTGGCTAGAATATCTGGCACTAAGAGATAGACAATTTAATCCCAATGACAAGCTTGATATCTCATTACGCGCCTATTTTATTAACGGCGGTGGATATTGCTATCTTGTTAAAACCGAAAAGTTAGAAGAACAAGTGCCAAAGCTGGATGATGTCACATTGCTAGTTGCTGCTGGAATCGGCACCGAAAACATCAAAAATGCTGTAAGTACACTTTGCCAACCGGGCAAAGGTTTATTTGCCATTTTTGATGGTCCAAATTCTGATATCACCAAAAAGGATGATACTAAAGGGGATAACGCCAAAAAGGTTGATACCAAAGGAGATGCACCCCCCAATGTAGAAGAATCAGAAAATATACTTACACCTTACCCTTCTACTCCTTATGGCGCAGTTTATTATCCTTGGCTGACCGCTGAGTGGGGAGAAAAAGATGAAGAAGGGAAAAGAGCTAGCGTTGATATTCCACCCAGCGCAGTGATGGCCGGTATTTATGCCAGTGTCGATAACAATCGGGGTGTTTGGCAAGCACCCGCTAACGTTGCTATTCAAGGAGGATTACAGCCTAAATATCCGGTGACTGATGATCTGCAAGGACAATATAACAAAGATAAAGCGTTGAATATGATCCGTACTTTTCCTAAAAGTAGCCCATTGGTTTGGGGAGCCAGAACACTTGAGGACAGTGATAATTGGCGTTATATCCCTGTTCGCCGTCTGTTTAACAGCGCGGAACGAGATATTAAAAATGCCATGAACTTTGCGGTCTTTGAACCTAATAGCCAACCCACTTGGGAAGCGGTGCGCCGAGCGATTGATAATTATCTCCATTCTCTCTGGCAACAAGGCGGATTGGTGGGAAATAAAGCCGAGCAAGCTTATTTTGTTCAAATTGGTAAAGGCATCACCATGACTGATGACAATATTAAACAGGGTGAAATGATCGTTAAAGTGGGTATGGCGGCAGTTCGCCCAGCCGAATTTATTATCTTGCAGTTTACGCAAAACATCGGACAATAATTGGAGGCAGTATGCCAACAGTACCAACTTATCCTGGCGTCTATATTGAAGAAGATGCCTCACCGGCGCTTTCTGTCAGTCAAGGGAATACGGCAATCCCGGTTTTTATTGGGCGTTTCTTTCCGAAAAAAGACAATGCCATGCCACAAGTGACGCGTGTTAGTAGTTGGTTGGATTTCACTAACCTGTTTCATGTGGGTTGTGTTAAATCAATAACCATCATATCGACACCCCCGTCTGCCACTAAAAAAGTTAAAAAGGTTGAAGGTGATATATCGGCTAAAAACAATGACAATGGAGAGGTTAATAGCGATCCAGAAGAAGAAAAAAAAGCTGATTACACTTACGAGGTGACAGTTAATTACACAATAAGCAGTGATTCCTTAAAACTTTATTTTCAAAATGGTGGTGGGCCTTGTTATATCCTACCAATTGCTAAGTCGGAAGATACTAAAACTCTGGCCTTAATCCCTGAGTTAATTAAGCAGGCTTTAGAAATTACTTTAATCGTCTGCCCTGAACAAGATTCTGATTACCGGAGCAATATATATAACAGTCTGACACCTTCATTATTGAATGAGGGCTATTTCCTTATCGCTGACAATCAGGATAAAGCATCCGCCATCAGCACTAATGTATCTTCACAAACCGCAACGTATTATCCTGCGGTAAAAGTTTCGCAGCTTATGCAAACCGAGGAGAATCTTGTCGTTGTTTCAGGTTATCAGGATGCAAAAGCAAACAATGTTACCACTTTGACGGAACTCAAAGAGAAAAACCCGGATGTCTATAAGAAGGCTGTTACTGCAATAAAGGATGTAAACAAAACTATTCCTGCCAGTGCAATCATGGCTGGTGTCTATTGTGCCACTGATGCCAATCGTGGCGTTTGGAAAGCACCGGCTAACATTGTGCTGAATGGGATTAGCGATGTGGAAGAACGGCTCACTGACGATGATCAAAAAGTCATGAACCCAAAAGGCATTAATGCCATCCGTTATTTCAGCAACAAAGGTTTTGTTGTCTGGGGCGCATGTACCCTGAAAAAAGATGATGACAACTGGCGTTACATTCCGGTACGGCGTCTATTTAATGCGGCGGAACGGGATATCAAACAGGCAATGCGATTTGCCGTCTTTGAGCCTAATAGTCAACCAACCTGGGAACGAGTAAGGTCAGCCATTGACAACTATCTCCATCAACTCTGGCAACAAGGGGCGCTGGTCGGTAGTCATCCCCAAGAAGCCTATTTTGTCCAAATTGGTCAAGGTATCACTATGTCCGAGGTGGATATTAAGCAAGGAAGAATGATCGTCAAGGTTGGCATGGCGGCGGTCCGTCCGGCTGAATTTATTATCCTGCAATTTTCGCAAAAAGTAGCACAGTAACCGTACTGGGGCGCGGTTTGCCGCGCCTGTCCTGTTGAGGAAACGATAATGGAAATAACACAGCCGGGTGTGACAATCGCGGAGAATTTGATATCCCAAAAGCCGGATGAGGCATTTATTGGTGTGCCGGTTTTTATTGGTTATATGCCAAAAAGTTCGGGTAATAAAACCGCAGTCAAATTAAACGGCCTAACCGACTTTACCCTAAAATTTCGGGAATCAGGGTTAATGTACTACTCCGTGCGCCACTTCTTTGAAAATGGCGGTCAACAAGCCTATGTACTGCCGCTGGCCTCTGATGAACCACTGAACGATTTTCAATCATTGATCATCGCACTGCAACAGGATTGGCTTAAGCAGACGATTGCCGCAGAGAGCGCTATCTCGTTGATTGTCATCCCTGATAGTGTCCGCTTTAATCAGACGGGGGAGCTAGGTGCTGACATCGATCTTTGGTTGCGGTTTTGGCAGTCGATACTCGAACTGTGTAAGAGCCGACGTGGCATCATGGGATTGCTGGATGCCCCGGATGATCCGGTACTGGCCGCGACATGTTTAGAGCAGTTTTCCTCAAGTGACCGGCAATGGGGCGCGGTATATTGGCCGGGGCTGAAAACCACATACCAAGAAAAGGGTAAACATATCACCCTTTCTCCTACCGCGGCGGTGGCGGCTGTTATCCAGCGTAATGATAATCAGCAAAGTATCTGGACCGCGCCAGCCAACGTCGCTTTAGCTAAGGTGGTCAGCCCAGTACGATCCTTTATTGAAGCTGATGCGCTCTTTAATCAGAATGGCACTTCGTTGAATCTGATTCGCAGCTTCCCCGGCAAAGGGATTAAAGTCTGGGGATGCCGAACTCTGGACAACATCTCAGGCTCTCCTTGGCGTTATATCCAAACTCGCCGCTTAGTCTCCTATATCGAAGCTCATCTCACCCGATTAGGCCGGGCTTTTGTTTTCGAACCCAACAACGCGATTACTTGGATGAAACTTAAGGGTCAAACTTACAACTGGTTGCATCAATTATGGTTAAAAGGTGCCCTGTTAGGGACCCAAGAGGACCGAGCATTTGACATATTACTCGGTGTTAACGAATCAATGAGTGAAGCGGATCGGCGGGCCGGGAAAATGATGATGAAAATCAAACTGGCTCTGCTCATCCCGGCGGAATTTATTGAGCTGAGTTTGACGTTTGATACGCGTACCGGGACCACGGGATTAAATTAAACAGGGGCAAAATATGCACAATCTATACCCCCCGTCAGTGTCACACCGTTTTATCGCCAGTTTTCTGTTTAACAATATTCCCAGTCCACTTGATATTGCCTTTCAGCGCATATCGGGACTCAGCCGTGAACTGCAAACCACCCAACACAGTCAGGGCGGGGAAAATGCCAGAAATGTTTGGCTGGCCGAGAAGATCCAGCACGGTAGTTTGGTATTGGAGCGTGGTGTTATGACGATTACACCGCTTACTTTGATATTTGATCGTGTCTTGCGAGGGGAAAAAGCGGTTTATGCTGATGTGGTCATTATGTTGCTGAATGAAAATTTTTTACCGGTGGCAAGTTGGACCGTAAGTAACGCCTTACCGGTTCGTTGGTCTACCGGTGACTTTGATGCCAATAGCAATGCCGTTTTGGTCAATTCCCTAGAATTACGTTATCAAGATATGCGCTGGTTAGGAGTGAAAGCATGACTGTAGAAATTAAAGAACTGATTATTCAGGCCAAAGTTACCGATTCTGCGGGTGATTTATCATCTCCACGAACATTAGCCCAAGAAGCATTGGACGATGCTCGCCTGATTGAGAGGGTGAAACGGGAGGTGTTAGAGGCATTACGTGAAACAGGAGGCGATTATGAGCTTAATTGAACGTAACCTGTCCAAACTCACGCTGATGGCTTTTAAAGATCGGGAAGGTAAAATCTTGGTGGGCAGTTTGCCGGTGATGTATAACCCCGATGCGATCCAGTTCAATTATCAAGCCAATTATAGAAACGATGAAAGCATTACCCATGCTCACCAAGGCAACCACTATGTGTCGTCTCAGCCTGCGGGCTTGTCATTAGATCTACTGTTTGATGCGTCTATGCCCGGCAACAATACGCCGATAGAAACTCAACTGGCGACGCTGAAAACCCTCTGTGCCGTTGATGCCGGTACCAACGTTCCTCATTTTCTTAAAATCAAATGGGGCAAAATGCGTTGGGAAAACAAAGGTTATTTTGCCTGCCGGGCCAGCGGTCTCAGCATTCATTACACCTTGTTTGATCGGGATGCCATGCCGTTACGGGCAATTGCCACCTTATCGCTGGTGGCGGATGAGAGCTTTGTTATTCAGGCCACGGAGCAGCAGTTAAAATCACCACCGGCTACTGCGGTTAGCGTAACCGATATGCTCTCTCTGCCATTGATTGCACTGGGTGCTGGCGCGGCTTTGGCGGGCGGTATCGATTATCTTTCGCTGGCTTGGCAAAACGATCTGGATAATCTTGACGATTTCACGCCAGGACAAACGCTACAAGCACGGAGGGAGGCATGAAAATACCCCCGCTCGTGATTAAGATAGGCGGAAAAACGCTCAGTCAGTTTACGGTTATCAGCCTGTCAGTCAATTATCCTATCAATGGTATTCCTTCGGCTAACGTCACTTTGGGTACCATTGGTGATACCAACCATATTTTTGATACCAAGGCGCAGGCTGAGTTGGCAAGTTGTCGCCCAAACCATGAACTTATCGTGCAAATGCAAAAAACCGTGTTGTTCAAAGGGATCATCGTTCGGCAGACACTGGGGCTTAAAGGTCAGGACAGTTTAATGATTCTGACGGCAAAACATCCGCTGCAAAAATTGACGCATAATTTCCACTCACAACTGTTCAGCAAGCAGAGTGATGAGGCAATTATCAAGAAACTATGCAGTCAGGCCGGGGTGCCTGTCACGATAAAACAGGCACCTCAACTTAAAACAGTACATGAACAAATGGTGCAGTTTCGTTGCAATGATTGGACATTCTTAAAGAGCCGATTGAGTGCTACCAATACCTGGCTGATCCCCGGCCATGATGCCGTTACGTTGGTCACGCCGGAATCACTTAATCACTCAACCGTGCATACCATTCGTCAGCGCGGCGACCTTCGGGACATTGTGCTGTTTGAAGCTAATCTGCAATGGGATAATCAGCGCAGCCCTAAAACGATAAGTGTACAGTCTTGGGACATTAACCAACAAAAGTTGTCTCAGGCAGTTCAGGTAAAAAGTAGTGGGTTTGGGCATGATCAACTTGCTACCGACGCGCTGAAACCGCTGACCGATCAAGAGTGGCAATGGATTTTCAGCTACCCATTGGATAATGAACAAACCAAGCAGCTTACTCAAAGCATCATGGGCAACCGGCGGAACCATAATATATCCGGCAGTTTTGAGGTTGCAGGCAATGATCGTTATCAGCCGGGTGATGTTTTGGTGTTAACTGGTTTCGGGCCGGGAATGGATGGTCAGGCGATTATCTCCGGTGTCAGCCAGATCATTAACCCGCGGCAAGGTTGGCGCACCCGGTTAACGTTAGGCATGCAATCAGATGTAGAACAGCCGGTACCGCCGGTTAAAGAGTTGCATATCGGGATCGTGGAAAAATACCAACAGGATAGCCAATCACTAGACCGTATTCCGGTCAAAATACCGGCCTTAAGCTTAACCAACGGCACCCTTTTTGCCCGTTTAGGTAAACCTTACGCTAGTCATGAGAGTGGATTCTGCTTCTATCCAGAGCCGGGGGATGAAGTAATAATCGGTTTCTTTGAATGTGATCCTCGTTTTCCGGTGATATTAGGGGCCATGCATAATCCTAAAAATAGATCACCGTTAGAACCCAGTGAAAAAAACCAAATGAAAACGTTAGTGATTAAACAGGGAGAAAATCAGCAGGCATTAATCTTCGATAATAAAGACCATATGCTCGCATTTAATAGTGGAAAAAATACCTTATCTTTGCAGCAGGATAAAGATATCACCCTTAATTCCGCTAAAAATATCATTACGCATGCGCAGGAAATTAATATTCAGGCCGAAAAATCCCTATCAGCCGCGGGAAAATCTGGGGTTGATATTAAAGGGGCGAAAATTAATTTAACACAATAATAGGTTAAATAAGATGGTAGATAAAATATTAGCCGATATTTATGGTCGAGGTTGGGCATTTCCGCCACAATTTTCTGCTCAGACGGGAGTCATCATGGCAGAAGGGGCAGAACATGTCCGCCAGAGTATGAAAGTACTTTTTCTCACCGAACCCGGTGAGCGGATTATGCGTGAAGATTATGGCTGTGGTTTACATGATTATCTGTTTGAAAATATCAGTGATGAATTAATGGCGCGTATTCAAACGCATATTGAAGAGCGAGTATTGCGTTATGAACCCCGCGCGGAAATTACTGAAATTCAGGTGAATCAAAAAATGAATTTGCCTAATACCCTGCATATTCAGGTGAGCTATGCCCTGAGAGGTAGCGAAATTAGCCAGCAAATTGAAGGTATTCTTGAGATTGGTGAAGGAGAAGTGATCTTATGAGTAAACAACTGGTGATTGATGGTGACACTTTGCTATTCGAACCCTTGTTCGGTAACCGGCAAGTCACCATTCTGGGGCCGGCAATCATCCGGGGCAGCGGTCACGCCAAGATCCAAGGTAAAAAGATCGTCATGGTGGGGGATGAAAAAAAGGTCCAACTTCAGGCGCAATATATTACCCCTAGCCATCCAATACCCGGCATGGGTATGGTCACCATTGCTCAATTGGATGTCGGCCAGCAGGTAAATTTTTGTCGTAGCCCTGCCACGGTGATTGTGGTTGGACAGCAATTTATTGCCCGTTTTACCCCATCACAGCCAGCAAATAATCCATCGAGTGGCCCCGATATAACCGCACCCAGTATGGGAAAAGGCCGATTTATTGCCAGTCAATATGCTGTCAGTGCTGGATAAATTTATTTTTAAATAGTAATGATCTCCTGAAAACAGATTAAAGTTATATTCAAATAACAGGTGGTATAAATATGGGACAGATCGAATTAGAAAATAAACTTACCGCGATGGTATCGGATACGACTTTTAAACTTGATGAAAGAAGTACGCTGGATATATTAAATTGGATTCAGGAATATACGGAGAAAATTCCTTTTGATCAAGAGAAAGAAAAACTCTGGCATAGCTTCTACTTTATTCAGGAAAACCATCCTCAGCAATTAGCGGATATTTACCAAAATGCGAATAAAGCCAATGGTACTTTACCCGCTCATCAGGCTTTTTTACTGGCTTTTTTAAAACTATTAGAAACGACTAAAATATTATTCAATACTTTTCCGGCACGTCATCGCGATCTTTATTACCGGGAATTATTGGGCTTGAAACCGAGAGATGCTCAGGCGGATCGGGTGGCGATAGGTATTACTTTGAATTCTGATCGTGTTGAATATCTTATTCCGAAAGGAACGCTCTTTGATGCCGGACATGATAGCGCTGGCAATCCATTACAGTATGTGTCCGAGTCGGATGTATTGGCGAATCAAGGAGAATTGACCGACCTATGTTGGTATCGAAAAGAGGGCGATGGTTGGAAATCGGCAATACTATTAAATCTTGCTGATAATATGGCATTTCCTGAAAACGGCATTCGGCTTTTTAGCCCAACGCCTGATGATGTTTCGGTTCTGTCCGGTTACTTAATTACTTCGCCTTTATTTGCGATGTCAGCAGGAGAGCGCACGATTAAAGTCACATTAGACAGCGAGTGGACGGGTAAACCTGAGCACATCACGGCGAATATCAGCGCAGAAAATCGCTGGCTTTCCTTAGCGGTAAAACTTGTCAACAAAACAACGCTTGAACTTGGATTGTCTGCCAGTGATGCGTCGATCACTCCTCCTGATGCTCTGGAAAATATGACGTTTGATGTCCCGGTATTAAAACTGGGTACCATTCAGGGACAGAGACTGCCTAAGATTAAAGACATCGAAATTATCATTATCGGCAACCGTAGTGTGTACTACGCCTCTGATGGTGGTATTGAACGAACGGATGCATCCAGTTTTCCCTTTGGTCAATTACCGTTGCTAGGCGCCGGTTTTAATCTGATGGCCCCTGAATGGTATGGCACTGAAAACGCAACAGTGACGATTACCCCTCAATGGGTTGGCTTGCCTCAACAAAACTTTTCAACATGGTATGGGAAATATGAGACCAAGCCTGATAATAGTGCATTTAAAGTACAGGGTTACTTAGTCACGCCTCAAAAGAGAGAAAAACTTAATGAAGCACAATCATTATTCAGTGGAGAGGAAGAACCACAAGGACAGAGCTTAAAATTCACCTTACCGGCAATGAATCACCTTGTTGCAGATAGCCCATCGCCCAATGAATGGCCTGCATCCGTGCGTATAGAACTGGCCGGACAGGATTTTATGCATAGCCAATATTGGAAAGATCCCAAAGATAAAAGTTTACCCTATATGCCACAAATCAGTGCATTGCAGGTTCAATTCAGCGCTAAAGCTAAGCCTAAGCAATTTACTGTTTACTCCCTGACGCCTTTTGGCCGGAGCGAAGCCGCAGAAACACCGACATTTACTCATGATGCATTCTATTTAGGCTTCACGGGGGGACTAGCGGGGCAAACTTTATCTCTCTATTGGCAATTAGAAGGGGTTAAAGCGCTCGATTTATCTTGGTCTTACCTCGATAAGCGCAATACTTGGCGTAAATTGGATAAATTAGTTGACGATCAAACCGGTAACCTGTTCGACCGGGGTATCTGGCGCACCTTATTGCCACAGGATGCATCAAATCAGGCCGCTCTGATGCCGACAGGGCGGTACTGGTTGAAAGCCGAGATAGTTGGAAAGACAGATCCTCAAGATTACCCACGCATTAAAGGCTTGCTGTATAACGCCATCATCGCCACATTAGCCAACGCAGAAACTGTTGAGCAAGAGCATTTTATTAATGGATTGACCGCCGACAGTATAAAGCAGCCGACAAACACTATTGCTGCAATCAGCCGCGTCACGCAACCTTGGGCTTCCTGGAACGGTCGTCCACAAGAGACTGAGCAAGCCTTCTTAAAACGAATTCCTGTCCGGTTGTCCCATCGTAATCGAGTGTTGAGTTGGGGGAACATGGTGACTTTACTAAAGGCTAATTTTATTAGCCTATTTGATGTTAGATACCATTCGGGCAGTAAATTAACCACCATCCCGGCACCGGAAAAGCAACAACTGATAGTGATCCCGGATAACCGTTACAAGGATAACGATGATGCATTACGCCCAACACTAAACCCGGCGCGATTGAAAAAGATGATCTCATGGCTAAATCAATTAAGTAGCCCTTGGGCAACTATTGAAATCAACAACCCTACTTATGTTGATGTTAATGTGGACTATCGAGTGATTTTCATCTCTGGCGTTAATTCCGACTATGGCCACCATCAGCTAAAACAGCAATTAAGCCGAATATATATGCCGTGGGCGGAAAATCCTGCTATCGGCGTGACAATGGGTAACCACATTGACTACTACCAGCTATTAGCCACCATCCAACAATCCCCTCTGGTGGAACGCGTCACTAATTTAAGCATAACCACCGCTAACCAAACTACGGGTGCCGTGGGTGCAAGTATTGAAGCTAACGATGACGAAGTGTTGATTTTAGTTTGGACAGATAAGCGTTCCTCAAACCAAGGAGTTAACAATGAATAATCAGGATGCTCTGTTTCCCATCGTCAAAGATGATATTGCCTTTGATACCTTACTTGCCCAAGCTAAGGCGGTGATTGAGCAATATTCTGGTCAATGTTGGAGTGATATGAGTGAAAATGATCCTGGTATCACCTTATTAGAAGCCTGTTGTTATGGCGCGTCAGATTTAGCTTACCGTCACTCATTACCACTGAAAGATCTGCTTACGCCCACCCCAGAGGAACAGACAACCGGAGAGGGTATTTTCCCCCAAGAGTTTGGTCCACAACAGATGCTGACCTGTGGCCCAATTACGTTGGCGGATTATCGTCGGGCATTGCTGGATTTGCATAGTGACGATACGGTTGAGGGTTACTTTTTATTTAATGATGCGCAGTTGATATGCGAACCTAAAGATCAACGCTACACATACTGGTATAGCAAAAAGAAACGTGAATACAGTTTTAGGCAAATCCCCGATTCAGAGAGTGAACAGCTAACATTAAGAGGAAATTATTGGCTTTATTTGCTACCTAGTCGGGAAACTCAGGCCGATAATAAGCTGGCTCAGGAAAAACTTAATGCTTTCCTGAAAAATAACCGTAATCTGGGGGAATGGGTGAGTCGGGTTATCTGGTTAAAACCTGTTGATTTGCCATTGAAGATTGATATTCAGCTTGATAATGATGTTAAAGATATCGCTGACATATTCGCCCAAATTTATATGACAGCGGAACAAACGATAATTGAAAAGCCGCTACGTTATACCACCCAAGCAATGAAAGAAATGGGTTACAGTAATGAAGAAATTTTTGATGGACCTTATTTGCATCACGGTTGGATACCTAAATTACCGCCGATCAGAGATTACAACGGCACTATGGTATTAAACTTAAGCCATTTGGTTAACCAATTATTGGCTATCAAAGGAGTTCAAGGTATTACTCGACTGGAATTAGATAAATATAATAAGGAAATTATTTCTCTGCTACCGCAAGATAATTGGTCTTGGGAAATTGCGAAAGGATATTATCCCAGATTATGGGGTGAAGATCCCTTAGCATTGATTACCTTACCAGACAGCCCATTGACTATTATTGCTAAAGGTGGCGTGAAAGTTACGGTTTCTAGCGAAGAGATCAAGAAAAAGCTTATTACAGAACCGTTGATTAATACACAACCGGAATTATTGAACTGGGGAAAATATCGTAAAGTGCGGGATTATTACCCGGTAAGCAATAAATTACCTGCATGTTATGGATTGCAGACTAATAAAAAAACCTTACAACAACGACAGTTACACCAATTTTTGCTGCCTTTTGAACAGATGCTAGCTAATGGCTGTGCAGAACTTGCCTTAATGCCAAAACTATTGGCGTTTAAACAACGGGGAAATACGGTATACGGTGCACAATGGCCTTTTAAAGTTAATTCCGTTAGTCAGAACGTTCATCAGGCGATAATGCCTGACTTAATTAAGAAACTGAATAATGATGCGCAAATTGATAACGATGATGGCATACAGGAACGAAACTATGCAAAAGAGCTGGCTATTCTGGAGTATCTGTTAAGCTATTTTGGTACTCATCGAGCCGCCAGACCACTTATTCTCAATCGACGGGATTTTCTATCCACTCAGCGCGGTTACTTGGCTCAACAACCAGAGCTGGCCTACCATCGTAATAATATTCGTATTGATAAAGTATCGGCGCTGCAAAAACGGATTGCAGCTCGGTTAGGTTTGGGAGGAAAATGTTTTAGTGAACCGCCTGATTTGGCTGATCTGCCTTTCTATTTAATTGAGCATCGTCAATTGTTACCCGTGAAACCTGATCCGGTATTCAACGATAAACAAATACCTGATGGACTGGAAATTAAAGATCATCCTGATTCTAAAAGTCATCACTTAATTATTATTCAGAAAAGTGCGACAGGGCAGTTATTGCATGGTCAGATAATTGACTTGATTATTAAAGGTGAAAACGGATTCACATTACGGGGCCAAGTGATCACTGAGATTACAGAAAAATCATTTTATCTTGATACCCGTAATAGTGTTGCTCTGGAATACAATTTGAACAGAGTGCAACAGGCATTTATCGACAAAAAACTATTCTGGCAAAATAGCTCGGTGTGGTTGGAAGATATGGATTATCAACTGGTTTATGCCGATGAGATAGATAAAATCGATGCCAAAGATGAACACTGGATCACTTCCAGCCCCCAAAGCCATTTTCCAGCCATGATTAAAGAAGGTGATGAAATCACGCTAAAATATAAAATCACCCCTTATGAACCAGCCAAAAAAATAGTAGCTAGCGTGAATTCTCCATCTGACTATATGCTTAAAGCTGTGGTAAAGAAATTCGATCGTATTGAGGGTAAAATATTAATTAAACGAGATAAAGACAATGAGGCTGCTTTTCCACAAAAGGAAAATGCATGGCGTTATCGCTGGTATTTCTCTGGTGCAGAATACGCGCATACTGATCGTTTCTCATTTGTCGTCAGCGTAGTCATTAATCGTCAGTTAATTGAAAATAGCAAAGTTGATCCTCATAAATTGGAATCATGGGTAAAAACTGAGATTTTAGCTGAATTTCCTACGCATGTTTCCATGATTATCCATTGGTTGCCTCCAGATCATTTCAAGAATTTTGCCAGCACTTATAAACATTGGCAAAATAACGGTTCTGCTTTAGGAGATGAAGCATACCATATTTTAGAAATGTTGACTTTAGGACGTCTGCCTTCCCCATTAACGGGGACCGGGAATATGCGAATTGCCACTGAAGAGCAGAGAACTGAGGTGATTGGTGAATCTAAAACAGAATGGCATTCTGAATTTATTGAGAGTAACCAGTTGCTATATATACCGAAAATTCAAGAGAGTGGAAGTGGTATATTAATTGAAGATTCTCGATTTAAATTTATGGATAACAAAGAAAAAGATTGATTTTATCCATAAGTAAAATAAATACTTTCTATATTATTAAATTAATTGTCTTTAATAATTGCTATGTTATTAGAATAAACTAATATATAAGGTGATAAAAATGGAAAAGAAGAATAATCTATCTAATTCAGAGATTAATCCAGAAAATACCAATAATAAAACAGAAGCTCCCTCGGCGGATGATTTAAAAAAACGCTTTAAAGCAGGTAGTATTCCATTGCAAACTGATTATGAACACTTGATTGATATGGCTGATATTGGCCGTAAAGCAACTGGGCAAGCGCCTCAACAAAATGGACCAGGAGCCGGATTGAAGCTGGATGTTAATGGTACGCTTAATTTAAAAATGGGTACTATCTCCGATCTCGCCGATAAAGGCTTTTCTCCATTAATGTTAAAAAATGATATTTTATCTGTAGACCTTGGTAGTGGTTTGATTAATAAAGACAATGGAATATCTGTTGGTCAAGGTAATGGTATTGTTGTAAATACAGATAATATAGCTGTCAAGGCCGCTAATGGTATTACTGTTGATGGTAGTGGTGTTTCAGTTAAAGCGGGTAATGGTATTTCTGTTAGTGGAAATGGAGTAGAAGTTAAGGCCAAGAATAATGGCAGTATTTCTGTCGAGCCAGATGGTATAGCTGTTAAATGTTGGGACGGGGGCGGTATTGTAGTAACTGATAATACCGGCCTTTATTTAAAATTAGAGGGAGGAAATACAAATAATGCTTGGAGTGGTGTAAGTGGTTTGAGCTTGAGTAAAAATGGTGTAAAAGTCAAAGCGGGTAATGGTATTAAGGTTGATGATAAGGGCGTAAGTATTGATCCTAACAAAGTCCTTCCCAGAGGAATGATTGTGATGTTTTCTGGGGATAGTGCTCCTCCTGGATGGGCTTTTTGTGATGGCGGAACTTATGATGGAGTTAAAGTTCCAGATTTAAGAAATCGTTTTATTGCTTGTGGTAATACAATGAGTGAGACTAAAGGGAAAAGCTTGAATACATTAAGTGGAGAAATAAATAATAAAATCTATAGTATAATGACGAAAACGGCGAAAACAAATCTCAATGTTACTGTTAATGAAACTAAATTGACAGAAGAACAATTACCTAGTCATTTCCATTATAATGGTATGCGTTATGATTCACATAAGGGTAATTTATATGCTTGGCGGAAACTTGAAGAAATGACAGCTGATAAACTTCAGAATGGATCTGAATCTGTAGTTAAGTCAAAAGGAGAAAGACCATATGAATTTAAAACTTCCACTGTAGGTTCAGGACAGGGACACAAACATACAGCTTCAGTATCTGATTCAGGGCATTCGCACAGTGTAGATATTACTACACCTTATTATCTTTTGGCTTTTATTATGAAGCTTTGATATTTATGAATAAATTGAGAGTTAAATTATCAATTAATCGCAAAGAGAATACTATTTATGATTTCAGAGAGAAGTTTGTTAAATCGAATTATTATTACTATTGAAGCTAATAATAAACAAGTAGCTAAAAAATTATTACATGGTTCTCTGCTTAATCAAGTTAGTGTACATAAATTACTTAATTTATACTTTAATAATCATGTGATTAGTCAGGGTATCTATTTAGATAAATTAACGCTGAATCTTGGTGAAATTAACTCACCTGATTTTAATTCATTGTTTCCTATTAGGTTTAATGCTGAACTAAATAAAGCATTGAGCCAATACTGGACGAATAATCAGGAAAAAATTTTTACGGAAAATTCAATAATACCCAAAAATACCGATAAATTCGATTTATTACATAGTGATTATTTATCTGATATTGAGGAATTTATCCAGTATTTATATCGAAAAGATTTTGAATTGGATCCTGAAAATATAATGTCAGAGAATAGAAATATTGATGTTAAGATCAAATCTCTAATTGATCAATTAATGCGAATAGAGAATAATTTAACATTATTATTAGCAAAAAGCTGCTTATCTGAGCACGGTTTACAACGGCTTTTAGCTATCAGCCAGCCGGCTTTATTAACCGCGATTAATCGCAAATTATCGGAGAATATAGATATACCCGTTATCTTTCAAGCTGCCTCTTTATTGGCTGCACTCTCTCACCCCGGTCACATAGTTTATCTATGCTCCCAGGGATTTGCTCCCTTGCCGTCGCGATGCAACTTGAAATCCATAGGGTATAGATCTCAGCATCAAGGAAAGGTAGTTACCTCTTGGCAATTGGTATTGAATGCGTTGGGATATATCCATCGATATAATACGCAGGAAATACCTAAACCAGATATGAAAGTGATATCATATATCATAGCTGAGTTTAATAACAGTATGCTTGATATTGTGCCTATTATTACTTTATTCCGCCAGAATATAGTCGATGAAAATACCTTATTAAATGCATGGTTGAAGCTGATTTGGCAAATAGAATGGATTCCACAATTGTGTAAGAAACACTTATCTGTTCAGGAATATAAAAATCTAGTCAATCGTTTTGGTTGTGAAACCAAGACTTTGAGAGAACAATCTTTACAGCAAACAGATCCGGCTAATTCAATGATTACTGAGCTATTACAGGAATTATCCACAAAGCATTGGGAAAATTTTCCAATATTAAATCAGCATCAAATTTATCAAGATCAATCAATATTATCAACACCAGATAATTTGCACGACAAAGATAATAATGGTAATCAACTTCGGACTGTTAATAGGCCACATCCTGAATCAGGATTATCTTCTCCATATCAGGTAAGTAATGCGGGAATATTAATTCTATGGCCGATGTTGCCCGTATTGTTTAATCAATTAGGTCTGCTTGAGGAGAAAAAATTTATTCATCATCAAGCTCAATTTAGGGCGGTTGATTTCCTGGATTATCTTATTTGGGGAGATGAAGAAACACAAATAGAGAGAAAAACATTAAATAAAATTCTGTGCGGGTTAATGATTGATGAAGAGACGCAATCAATTGCCGTTGAACCAGAAAAGCAGTTGATAATAGAACAATGGTTGGATGCGATTATCGCTCAACTTCCGGGTTGGAAAAAACTGAGCCGTAATGATGTTCGCCAACTGTTTTTACAACGACCGGGTGAATTGCTGATAGATGAACAGGAAATCAAAATTACGCTACAACATCAGCCATTTGATCTGTTATTGGCCGACTGGCCGTGGCCGTTAAATATCGCTAAACTTCCCTGGCTAAATTATCCTTTACAAGTTGACTGGTAAAATATTTAAAAGGTCTATATGAACTCTTTACTTAAAAATAACCACTATGTGGTGGCTGAATTACATTGGATTTATCCCCATTTGGAGCGTATCGATCTGCTATTACAGCGCTACTATTATCAAAAGAGAGAAAGGTACGATTCATTACCGGAGAGTTTTTTACTTACGGAGAATAAGGTAGAGGAATATCTGACACAACCACAAGGTTTTCCTCATTGGCTATTTGAGGAGAGTAATATTGTTGGTCATCCGAAAACCGAAGAACATTTTGCCTCTGATGCACTGTCTCGATTAGTTGAGCGTTTTGAGCTCACGGAATTTGAGCGCGATATCTTATTACTCGGTTTATTGCCACATTTTGACAGCCGTTATCATGCATTATTTGCTGCTCTACACGGTAATAGTAAAAAACAGTGGCCTGGCTTTGCTTTAGCAATTGAATTATTTAGTCAACGCCAAAGTGATTGGCAATTATTGCAAAATTGCTTTTTACCACACGCACCGTTAATCAATAACCAACTATTACGGCTCAATAACCACGAAGAATCTATCTGGCTACAAACGCAATTTATAACCCACAGTGCCGTCTGGCATTTTTTATCAGAACAGCAGGGCATTTTGCCGCCCCTAATAACTTGTGCTTATTGGCATTCTCCTACTTCGAACCTTTGGTATCCATCAACTCTTTATCATTCATTTGGAAAGATATTATTGAATGAAACTGATGAAATTCGCCCGCTGGTGGTACTTAGAGGAAAACAGGACAGTGCCAGAGAATTAGCGGTCAGCAATATTATGGCGTTTCACAATATCAGCACGTTAATTTTGGATTTAGCTCGATTACCAGAGGAAGAGAACTTAACTGTAATAGCTAATTTGCTGGCAGATGCAGTGAGAGAAGCACGGTTACATAATGCTTGTTTATTAATTCGTCATTTTTCTTTACTTGCAAATGAAAAGAAAACATTGAATAACCTATTATCCGTTTTGCTGAATCAACCAAAATTACGGGTGGTTTGTTTGGTAGAGTCGGGAGACGCATTAGTATGGATTAAACATTTGCCAATGGTGCAAATTGAGATGCCGGTAGCTACGCTGGTGGATAAAGAATCTATGTTGAAAGAATGTCTACCGGATAATGCCATTCAGAGAATTAATACTATTCAATTGTGTCAGCGTTTCTCATTTACTGCGGAAACTTTACCGTTAATTCTTAAAGAAGCTTATCAATATCAAATATTACGACAACCGGATGATCAATTAGAAGAGATAGATTTACGTAAAGCATTAAGTTTCCGCGCTCAACAGAATTTAGGTAAATTGGCTCGACGAATAACGCCAAAACGTAATTTTAATGATTTAGTGGTTTCTGATGAATTAGCTCAACAATTGAAAGAGATTATTGCGTCGATTAATTACCGTGACCAGATTTTGGGTGCTGGCTTTCAGGAAAAAGTAGGTTATGGCACGGGTATTAGTGCACTGTTTCACGGTGAATCGGGAACGGGTAAAACGATGGCCGCAGAAGTGATTGCCGGGCATCTTGGTGTTGATTTGATTAAAGTCGATCTTTCTACCGTGGTGAATAAATATATTGGTGAAACGGAAAAAAATATCGCCCGTATTTTCGATTTAGCTGAATCAGATTCCGGGGTACTGTTTTTTGATGAAGCCGATGCACTGTTTGGCAAGCGCAGTGAAACCAAAAATGCTCAAGACAGACATGCCAATATTGAAGTTTCTTATCTATTACAACGGTTGGAAGATTATCCGGGGTTGGTGATTTTAGCGACTAATAATCGTAGCCATCTGGATAGCGCTTTTAATCGTCGTTTTACTTTTATGACCCATTTTACTTATCCTGACGAAATATTACGTAAAAAAATGTGGCAGACTATCTGGCCTGAACAACTGAAATTATCCGATGAAATTGATTGTGCACATTTGGCTAAACGGTCTGATTTGACTGGGGCTAATATCAGAAATATTGCCTTATTGGCATCAATATTAGCCGCAGACAATAATAGTGAAAAAATTGAGAATCAACATATAGAGCGGGCAGTTATTCTCGAATTAAATAAGAGTGGCAGACTGATTTTTTAAATATTTATTAAATTTGGAGTCGATATGAAAGATATCATTGAACCTAACAATGCTATTGTCGAAGTTAATAATGCATTAAAAGATATTCTATCTCGATATTTAAATAATATTGATATTCGTTTTGATTTGCCAGAGATAGATTCAATTCCATCTAAACCGACAATAAGTGTATTTCTTTATGATGTACATGAAGATTTGCAATTACGCTCTGCTGAACCAAAGCGTTATAATCCTATGACTAATTTATTGTTACCGGGATGGGTCAATATTAATTATAATTATTTAATTACTTACTGGCATTCGAATAAACCCTCAGTTGATGGCAGTAGCCCGGATAGCCAACCTGATAATCAGGCAGCAAAAATAATGACTTCTGTTTTGAACGCGTTGATTAATTATCGTCAATTACCCAAAATTCCTGGTGCCTACACCAGAATCATTCCGCCACAGGAAAATTTAAATAGCTTGGGTAATTTTTGGCAGGCTCTCGGCAATCGTCCTCGACTTTCTTTATTATATTCAGTTACCGCACCGGTAGAACTTCAAGATATTAAAAATACAATAGAGCCAGTTATGGAGATTTCCCATTCTGTGGATCAAAAATTGAATCCTATTAGCTCACAAATAAGGCAGGCTTTGTTAGAAAAATTATATACTGATTTAGGTGATACAGAAGATGTGCGTTTTGCGCTGACTAAAGTGAATCTAATAATTAAACCAGTCTTATCGGTTATAGACAATAATGATAAGCAGGAAAATGAAAAAATTATCCTTGAGGTTTCAGGTATTACTTTTTCAACCTATTGTTCTAAAATAAAGGAGATTCTTTCAACTTGGGTAAAGGGTCATAAAGCGGTTGTTAAGATAAATGGTATAGGTATTATTGTTGATAAAGTAGATGCTAATAAAT
This sequence comes from Photorhabdus africana, assembly GCF_035181445.1. NCBI lineage: Bacteria > Pseudomonadati > Pseudomonadota > Gammaproteobacteria > Enterobacterales > Morganellaceae > Photorhabdus > Photorhabdus africana. The sequence continues at coordinate 62,086 of NZ_JAXBVE010000008.1, read as the reverse complement.
TAATTGACATTGAAAAGTAATCATCTAATTAATTACCCATAATAAGATGGTGAGTAATAGAAGATAACAATGTTTTTATTGATTGATTTATATAAAAGCATCTTGTTGTATTTGGTATTTTAATCTATATATTACTTATTCCTTACTTATAATTCTTGGGTGATAATATTATGCCAATCAGCGATCTTGCAAAAAAAATTGAAACTCGTGTGGGAAAAGATAAAGCATGTGAAAATATAGAAACCGGTAATCATCTGGAAAGAGGTCTTTCTTCTGGCTTATCGAGATCAACGGATTCCTCAAAATTTAAAAAACATAATGTAAATGCAGTAAAATTGATAGATGATATTATCTCACTACATAATGATCCGAAAGGGAATAAATTACTGTGGAATGATAATTGGCAAAACAAAATCATTGATCGGGATTTTGCAACTATATTGAAAGCAATTGATGAAATGGTTTACGAATTAGGTGGTCTTGAAATGTACCAAGAAATAATTGGGGTAAATCCTTATGATCCTACTGAGCCAGTTTGTGGTTTATCTGCTCAAAATATATTTAAATTAATGACTGAGGGAGAACATGCTATTGATCCAGTAAAAACGGCCCAGACAGGGAAAATAGATGGCAATGAATTTGCTGAAAGTGTTGATCAGCTTAGTAGTGCAAAAAATTACGTTGCATTGGTTAATGATCGTCGACTTGGGCATATGTTTTTAATTGATTTCCCATCCAATGATCAGGAAACAGTGGGATATATCTATCAATCAGATTTAGGACAAGGGGCATTACCTCCGCTTAAAATAGCAGATTGGTTAAATTCCAGAGGAAAAGATGCCGTTAGTCTTAATAAGTTAAAAAAATTATTAAGTCGTGAATTTAATCTATTATCTGATGATGAAAAGAGAGCGTTAATTTCAGAGACGCTTGATATACATAGAGATGTATCCAATGTTAAGTTGGATAGAATGAAGAGAGATGAAAATGTGGATATTTATTTAACCGAATACGATATTAATAATTTTTATGAAAATATTGAAACATTAAAATCTAAACTTGATCATTATGATGGAAAATTTAGTAAACCAGAATGAATTGTGTTATCTAAATATTTATACCCGTCATCTTTCAAGTTGCTTCTTTGTTGGCTGCACTCACTCACCCCGGTCACATAGTTATCTATGCTCCCGGGGATTCGCTCCCTTGCCGCCGCGATGCATCTTGAAATCCATAGGGTATATACCCGTCATCTTTCAAGTTGCTTCTTTGTTGGCTGCACTCTCTCACCCTGGTCACATAGTTATCTATGCTCCCGGGGATTCGCTCCCTTGCCGCCGCGATGCATCTTGAAATCCATAGGGTATAGTATCCTTTTTTATGCCTGAGTATTTAACTTCTTAGGCATTTTATTTTCCTTTTGATTATTTTTTACAGTTTCAAGTATTTTGTTAATTCTTGAAATATTATTAACAAGGAAGTGTGGATGACGTAATGTTTTGTTTTAAATGTTTTATTGGATTATATTCAATGCATGATTTACTTATTAAATAGTAAAATTCATTCCTAATTTACTTTCGGTAATTAAGATTATTATTGGAGAATTAATAGTATCAAGAAGAATAGGAAAATATTAAACATTTTAGATTGTGTTTCAATTTTATGGAGTAATGTTATGAAAATATATAATAATGGTATCATTTAATCGATGAAATATGTTTAATATTTAAATGTATTAATTGTAGTTCATATATAATTATATAAAATCGTAATATAATATTTAGTTTTCTATTAATTTAACCTGCTTTTAAAGAGTAAGAGAATAAAAATGTAATCCAATAATATTTTTTTTTACCGTTGTTAAAAGTCGAAGCGATTTGGTATCAATTGGGAAAAGAGAAACAAGTTTTATCTGGCGTTGTTTCTGGTAAGGAGTTAAGGGAAGGGTTAGCGAAACGTTTTTTCAGTCTGGGTTGAAACTTCGATGATTGATAAATGAAATTTTATAAAAAATTATGGTGTGGTCAATATATAAATTTAGCCTCTTATTTTTAAAGAGGCTAAATGGTTATTTTGCTAATGATTTGGTGTTTATAACACCAGATCCAGAATGATGACACCACACAAGCCAATCGCCCATGCAATAGTGGTGGGTATTGACCAAACGAACATCTGTTGTTTGGCATCTTTAATTCCCATCATGCGATTAACGACCCAGAATAGGCTGTCATTAAAATAACCAAAGAATAATGAGCCCATCGTTGCTGCTTGTGCGGCAACCAACATGTTGATCCCCGGAATTTGACTAATAATTGGCGCAGAAATAGAAGCAGCGGTAATCATTGCCACCGTGCCGGAACCTTGAATTAAGCGAACCAGTGTTGCGATGATAAATGGAATCAGCACCGGTGTTAGTGGTAGATTGGCTATATATTGCGCCAGAATGGTGCCGGTACCACTTTCACGCAGTACCGCTCCTAACGCACCGCCGGCTCCTGTCACCAATAAAATAATACCAGCAGCCTGTAAACCTTCTTCCAGACGATCAATAACTTCATGTTTATTGGCTTTTGGCATCAAGGTATAAACCGCCAATAATACACTGATGGCTAAAGCAATAACGGGTGCGCCAAGGAAATCAAGTGTCTGAAAATAGAAGTTGTTTTCTTGTCCAGTGAAAGTTTCAGTGTTTAATAATAGGCCATTAATGGCTTTAATGAAGATCAAAATGATAGGGACAATAATCGGCAACAAGGAAAGAAATAGGCTCGGTAGTGGTTTTTTCGCCTTATCTTCCATGTAGCGTTGGTGGATTGTTTGTAGATCTTGAGCTTCTTCTGCTTCATCAATGGGTTGAAATTCAGGATATTTTACTGCTAACCATTTGGCATAAAATACAATGCCAATAACGCAAGGTACCGCCAGAACCATACCGGTTAACATCATAGCGCCGATATCTACACCGAAAATACCGGCAACCCCCAGTGGCCCCGGTGTTGGCGGAACAGTGTGGTGGGTAACAACCAATCCGCCAGCCAGTGCCACGCCAAGCGTTAGAAGATGACGTTTTCCCTTTTTTGCGAGTGCTTTTGCCAGTGGATAGAGGATAACAAAGGCAGAGTCGACGAAAATTGGGATACTGACGATATAACCGGTGATCGCTAATGCCCACTCTTCGCGTTTTTTACCTAACCATTTGATAAAACTGTAGGCTATCTGTTCCGCCGCACCGGAAACTTCCAGCACCCGTCCCATCATGACCCCTAGACCGATAACAATCCCAATACTGCCTAGTGTGGAGCCAAAACCTTTAGTCATAACATCAATGGTATTTGCTGCAGTTAAGCCACCAGTGAGCCCGGCGATCGCCGCTGCAATGAGCATGGCTAATAAAGCATGAACACGGGTACGTAGCACCAGAAAGATCAACACAAATACGGCTACACCCAGACCAATGACCGGAATGTAGTGTTCCATAATTAGCCTCCAGCTTGGGATAGGTTATTGGAGATGAAAGCACGGATTGCATCACTGAAAGCATTATCAGCATGGAAACCCAGTGATAAGCCACGGCTGATATTGAAGTGACCCGGCCAACTGGCAACAATGCGGTTAATGTTTTCGTCTGGTTCGAAGCGGATGAGATCCACCGCTTTCTGCCCGGCAACCTCTGCCAGTGCATCAATCATGCCCTGAACTGTGACACTAATGCCCGGTAAATTCACTGTGCGGGAAAGACCAAATTTTTCCGCCGGAATTTGACCCGCATGTATCAAGTTGCGGATCACGGTTTCAGGGCTGGAAAGCCATAAAGTAAGATCGCGGGAAACTGGGCAGATACTGCTTTCTCCGTGCAGAGGTTCACGGATGATAGCACTGGCAAAAGAGGATGCTGCTTTGTTTGGTTTACCTGGGCGGATACTGATTGTCGGTAGACGAAGTACTCTCCCATCAACATATCCTTTGCGGGAATAGTCGTTAATTAGCAATTCACACATGGCTTTCTGTGCGCCATAGGATGATTGAGGATTAACCGCACACTGATCCGTAATGGTTGCTGGTAATTCTCCGCCAAATACCGCCAGGGAGCTGGTGAAAATAAATTTCAGGTTTGGATTTTTAGCCCGTGCAACGTTTAATAAGTTGCAAGTAACATCAAAGTTAACTTGCAAGCCGAGATCAAAATCGCTTTCCGCATGACTACTGACAATGGCGGCGAGATGGAATAATACCGCACTGTTTTCGTCGATCAGCTTTTCCGCGGCACCTGATTGAGTTAAATCCAGTGCCAGACACTGAATGCGGGGATCATTAACTGGCGAAACAGGACATTGAATATCGGTCAATATGAGTTGGTCGAAATTTAATGTTTGATCGTTGTTTAGTAAAGCGCTGGCGAGTTGCTGGCCCAGAAAACCGGCGCCACCAGTGATTATGACTTTCATTGCGACTCTCCTTGTTTAGTAGCTTTGGTTATATATACCCGTCATCTTTCAAGCTGTCTCTTTGTTGGCTGCACTCGCTCACCCCAGTCACATCGTTTGCTATGCTCCCGGGGATTCACTCCCTTGCCGTCGCGATGCATCTTGAAATCCATAAGGTATAGGGTTTTTATCCTTATACGCTGACAGTATGCAATATCAGATTATGTTCTCGTAATTGTTGCTGCACTTTCGGTGAGAGCTGGTTGTCACAGACAATATCATTCAAACTAGAGAGCGGGCAGACCCGAAACATGCCGTATTTGCCATATTTACTGCTATCAGACACCAAAACACGCCGGCGGGAGATTTCCAATACTGCTTGTTTGACTAAAACTTTCTCTTCATACGGCGTGGAGACACCATGCTCCAGATCCCATGAACTGGTGCTAATAAAGGCAATATCTACATTCAAGTTGCGAAGCAACATGGCGGCGATAGGGCCAACACAGGAATGATTTCTCTTATCTACCTGTCCCCCGGTATGGAACAGATTTAATTGGGGTTTGTTCATCAGGTATTGGGTAATGGAGAAGTCATTTGTGATGATGGTGAGGTTAAAACGCTCAGCCAGGACTCTGGCAATTTCAAATGTGGTTGTGCCAGCGTCAAGATAGACCACTTGCCCATCTTCAACCAGAGATACTGCATAGTGACCAATTTCCCGCTTATGACGATGATTAAGTCGGGCTTTTTCATTCCAAGGCAACTCCTGACGTAAAACATCACTAAGTTGCACACCGCCACTGACACTAACGACCTTTCCTTCCTCCTCCAGAGTGTGGATATCCCGCCGTATTGTCATATGTGAGACATTCATCAGTTTAACCAGCGTACTGATGGAAATTGTCTGATATTCATGTACGTAGCGATAAATAAAGTCTCTACGCTCTGATGGAAGCATATCTTCTCCTGATTATTTCTGTGCTTTGGTCAACCAATCCAGACCATCTTCGGTGTAACCCGCAGGGTGATATTCACAGCCCAACCACCCTTGATAGCCCATTTCATCCAGTTTGTTAAATAGCCACGGATAGTTCACTTCGCCGCTATCGGGTTCATGGCGTTCGGGCACCGAGGCAATCTGGATGTGACTGAATTTGCCCCATAGACGTTCAATGGTGCGTAGCAAATCCCCTTCCATAATCTGGCAGTGATAAAGATCCAACTGGATAAGAACATTTTGACGCTCAATTTTTTTGAGTAATGTTTCAGCTTGATGCTGAGTTGTCAGAAAGTAACCTGGCATATCACGAGTATTAATCGGTTCAATTAATACGTTGATGTTATGTTCTGCCATCACATCAGCGGCATATCGAATGTTTCTGATATAACACTCACGTTGTTGTTCTGGCGTGAATTGTTCATGTAATTTTCCGGCCATCGCATGAACTTGTTTGCAGTTCAGCGCCAGTGCATATTTCAGCGCGGTTTGCACACCTGCGGCAAATTCTTTTTCACGGCCAGGCATAGAGGCTATTCCTCTTTCTCCCGCCGCCCAGTTTCCGGCGGGCATGTTGAACAGAGCTTGTGTTAATTGATGCTGTTTTAATAGGGCAGCAAGCTCTTCCGCTGCGACTTCATAAGGAAACAGATATTCAATGCCTTTAAATCCAGCTTTGGCTGCACGGGCAAAACGTGCTGTGAAAGGTACGTCATTGAACATCATGCTCAAGTTTGCCGCGAATTTAGCCATGACGAACTCCTTGTTTGTTCACTCAGTTTTTGGGTAACGAGTTTCAAGTTCTTGTACTTGCTCTTCATTTAATGTCGTGAAGCCGAGTGGCAATAAGGTTAAATAGAGCCGTGCGGTATCTTCCAATTCCTCTGCGTTGAAAAAAGCTTGCCGTAAAGTTTTGCCGCCGACAACAGGTCCGTGGTTCGAAAGGAGGATTGCGTTGTGTTTTGTGGCCAGCTTCGCAATTTCTTCACCGATTCTTTCATCTCCTGGTGGCAGATATTTGACCAGAGGCAGCTTTCCAACTTGCATTACATAGTAGGGCGTAATGGGTGGCAGGCAGTTATTTTTATCCAGATTGGGTAGGCAGGAAAGGGCAGTTAACCAAGGGGAATGTAGATGGACCACCGCATGGCATTCGGGACGGTTGCGGTACATTGCCAAATGCATGGAAACTTCTTTTGTGGGTTTGTCACCGGATAGCCAATTACCCTCTGCATCTAGCTTACTCAGGCAATCAGCTTGCAAGTCACCAAAACTGGAGTTGGTCGGTGTGATGATCATCGTGCCATCTTCCAGTTTTGCGCTGATGTTACCTGCACCGCCACTGCTATAACCCCGGTAGAACATTGAACGAGCCCATTCGACTAATTCTGTCCGTAGTGCCTGTTCACTCATGAAACATCTCCTGTACATGCAGGAAGAAATCAATATTGCCGAAGTTACCTGATTTTAATGCCAACCAATAATTGTGTTGTTGATCGTGTACCCAAGGTACGCCGGGAGTAATGGGTGCACCGATACTGAATTGTTGGATGTCCAGACTTTGTACTATCTTACCGGCAGTCTCGCCGCCTGCGACAATAAAGGTATTGAATCCGAACTGACGCAGGCTTTTTACAACGCTGGCGAAGGTGTTTTCTACAGCTTCGCTGGCAGTAGTCGCACCATATTGTTGTTGGATTTTCTGTAATGTTTTTGGGGGGTGAGTTGCGTATAGCATCGGTGCCAGATAGTTTTCGGATTGTTGAATAACCCACGTAACCAGCTTTTCAGCATATTGTGGATCATTGATACATGAATCAATATTCAGGGCCTTAGTTGGGGCTAATTTCTGATATAGAGCAACTTGTTTGTTGGTCATGACGGAACAACTGCCAGAAAGGATCACGGTGCATCTATTCTCGGCGGGTGGGGTTGCCCCTCCCTGTTGGCATGGCATCAATGGCTTACCGGTGTCTGTGCTGGCAAGGGCAGCACCAAGACCGGAACCACCAGTGATTAATTTCAGCTCTGATGCCGCTCTGGCAATAGGCAGTAGGTCATTCATGGAGAGGGTATCTGTTATTGCGTAGCGTATGTTGTGTTGCTGTAAATGATTTAGCCTTAAGCGGATTGCCTGCTCGCCCTGATGTACACATGCCAGATCCACCAGATCTGCTTTCCCCTGAGCTTGTTGTTCCATCAGGCGCAGTAGATTGGCATCTGTCATTGGTGTCACCGGATGGTGCTGCATGCCACTTTCATTAAGTAGTTGACCGTTGACGAATAGATGCCCATGCACAACTGTTCGTCCGTTAATGGGAAGGGCTGGGGAAATCAGCGTGATGTCTGTTTGTAGTTCATCCATCAGGGCATCGGTGACCGGCCCAATATTGCCTTTGCTGGTAGAGTCAAAAGTTGAGCAGTATTTGAAGAATATTTGCTGACAAGCTGTTTTCTGACGTAACCAGCGGCAGGATTTCACTGCGTTATTCACGGCTTCGTCCATCGGGCAGGAGCGGCTTTTCAGGCTGATAACAATAGCATCAATATTCTGTGGAATGGTGGTATTTTCATCAGGTGTATCCAGTAGCTGGACAACTCGCCAACCGCTTTGTGCCATAAAACCGGCGATATCGGTTGCGCCGGTAAAGTCATCAGCAATAACGCCCAATTTAATGGTCATTATTTTTTCTCCGGCAAAGTAATACCTTTAAATGTTTTGATAACTGCGCTGTCATCCCATTGGCCAAAACCTTCATTACTGGCAGCGAGGAACATTTGATGTGCAGTGGCTGATAATGGTAATGGGAATTTCAGATCCTTACCTGTTTCTAGGACTAATCCCAGATCTTTGACAAAAATGTCTACGGAGGATTTAGCCGTGTAATCCCCTGCCAGAATATGCGGAACGCGGTTTTCAAACATCCAAGAGTTACCCGCCGCATGGGTTACAATGTCGTATATCAGCTCTAGGGAAATGCCGGCTCTGGCCGCCAATGCCATACTTTCAGCTGCGGCAGCAATATGTATACCGGCAAGTAATTGATGGATTGTTTTGACGGTAGAGCCTTGACCAATTTCATTTCCAACATGGTAGAGACGTTCGGTGGTGGCATCAAATACGGGTTTTAGTTGTTCAAATAATGCTGGTTCACCGGAAGCCATAACGGTGAGTTGGCCTTGTTCAGCCTTTAGTGCGCCTCCTGAAATAGGCGCATCTAGCATGTTTAGATTGTATTGGCTAAGACGATGGGCAAAATCTTTAGCCTGTTCTGCGGCAACGGTACTGTGAAGCACAATGATCGTACCGGCTTTTAACTGGTTGACTAACGGTGTTTCGCCTTCAAACAGGATGCTTTCTATTTGAGCACCATTGGTAACAACAAGTAAGATAGCATCCAGCTCTGATGCGCAATTTGCTGCGTTGTTTGTCGCCGCTTTAGCGCCTGCTTGTAGTAGTTGGTCACAGGCTTTTTGGTTTAAATCAAATCCATACGTGGGAATGCCCGCGCGTATTAACGCGCGGGCAATTCCCATGCCCATAGCCCCCAATCCTATAATTCCTATTTTTTGTATTGATTGGCTCATGGTGGTTCCCTGGTGTTGTTGTTATAATTTGTTATTCTTTTATCATTATTTCACACATCATTTCACAAATACACGATGGTTATCACATTCGAATGCCCGCTGTTTGAAGGTGATTTTTATTATAATCACTTGATTTATATAGTTTATTGTTAATTATTGCGAAATGTTAAGTTTCACATAAAGGTGTGATAAGAAATATAATTGTAGGTACGTTAAGGTTGGGTAAGCGCTTTTCACTGAATTTTTTAAAGATGTTAGTTAGTTTCTGGAACTGTTAAGGATGGGTAATTTAGGAGCGTTGCTGTTGGTTGTCAGTCTTCGGAGAAATAAGGGTATAAATGAGGAGTATGTTCTTATTGGGTTTGTTTGTAAGGTTTGAAGGGTATTTGTGGTGGTGGGGGAAGGATTCGAACCTTCGAAGTCTGTGACGGCAGATTTACAGTCTGCTCCCTTTGGCCGCTCGGGAACCCCACCAGATTTTGAAATATATCACTGTTGCTAACAGTGGCCGGAATCATACCAAATGAGCCGCCGCTGTAAAGTAGATATTTAAAAATAAGTGACGATATGCTGATTTTCCATCCTTATTGATCTTGTTGTGAGCAAAGAAGTGGTCTGTTTGCTGGTGGCGGGGAAAGGATGACTCGTCACTGCGCTCCTCGCCCTTAAATAAGGTTATCGAGGTTATTTTTTATTGATATTTGGAGTTATTGGGGTTATGATTTTTACCAAGTTAAACAGATAGGAGTTGATTTGAGAAGTGCAGATTTAATCAAAGAAGTTGAGAAAAAAGGGTGGGTGCTGGTAAGAATCAACGGGAGCCATCATCATTTTAAGCACCCCGGACGTAATGACTTGTTGACAATTCCACATCCCAAACAAGAAATCAAAGTGGGGTTGCTTAGGAAAATACAGAAGCAAGCGGGGCTATAAGCCCCCTTATCTGCATCTGCACTAATCAAATTTCTTAAAATTATTGGAGGAGTATAACGTGTTATATCCTATTGCGATTGAAATTGGTGATGAGAACCACGCTTACGGCGTGGTTGTGCCCGATATATCAGGTTGTTTCTCGGCGGGTGATTCAATGGAGGATGCAATAAAAAACTCCAAGGAAGCGATTACTGGGCATTTAGAGTTATTGGCCGAAATGAACCAATTACCCCCTGAAGCAAAGTCATTGGATTACTGGATCAAAGATGAAGAATACGCAGGGTGGGCATGGGCCGTAATTGACATTGATGTTGAACCATATTTAGGTAAATCGACAAAATTCAACGTCACTCTGCCTGATTTGTTATCAAAGAAAATCGATGATCAAGTTAAAGCAAGCCCAAACTTGTACAAGAATCGTAGCCACTTTTTGCAAGTGGCTGCTTTGCATGAATTGCAAAACAGTATTTAGCAATAATGATGATCAATCAGCCTCATATTTTTTATGAGGCTTAATTTAATGAGGGCGTTTAAATCTGTACTTGTATATGTACATGCTACACGTAAGGATTACATTTCAAATTCAACTGGATAATCCGGCTCTCCTTCAAAACCACGTCCTTTGTAATACAGAAGTTCTCGGTTTTCTTTACTAAGAGGAAACGGCCGGACCGACCAGACGGTTTAGATGAGCCGCTTACGATTTTCCATCCTTATTGATCTTGTTGTGAGCAAATAAGTGGTTTGTTTGCTGGTGGCGGAGAAAGGATGATTCATCATTTTTGAAAAGTCACCACTACTGCTTACAACGGCCAGAATCACATCAAATGAACTGCCGCTGTAAAGCATATGCTTGAAAATAAGTTACCGTGTGCGGTTTTTGGACCTCAATTAATTCAGCCTCAAAGAATTACAGTACGGTTGCCGTAAACAAAAACCCGCTGAGCAAGAACCCAAAATAAAGCATGGCTCAGAACATTTTTTTCAACATCCCGGCCCGCTCTCATCATATCTTCAGCCGTGTATGTGTGGTCTATGTTAATGACCTTCTGAGTAATAATTGGACCTTCATCTAGGTTATTATTCACATAATGTGCTGTTGCGCCGATGATTTTTACCCCTCTCTCATAAGCCTGATGATAAGGACGCGCCCCGATAAATGCAGGTAAAAAGGAGTGGTGAATGTTAATAATCTGATTTGGATAATGCTGGACAAATTCTGGTGTCAGTACTCGCATGTATTTAGCTAATACCACGTAGTCAGGTTTGTATTGGTCAATCTGGGCAATCAGTTTTTCATCATGTTGTTCACGGGTTAAACCCTCGTGACTAATTAAATGGAAAGGAATGCCAAATTGCTCAACCAACGATTGTAATGTTGCGTGGTTGCCGATAACCGCAGCAATTTCAACATCAAGCCCATCATAAGCGCTTTTCATGAGCAAATCCCCAAGACAATGCGCTTCTTTTGTCACCATAATGACAATACGCCGACGCCCCGCACTATGTAATTCCCGTTGAGAACCTACCGGCAGTGCATCATCTAAATCAGCAAGCAATGTCTCATCATTGAAAATGCCTTCAAGCTCAGTACGCATAAAAAAGCGACCAGTATGATGATCGACGAATTCATTATTCTGAACTATATTCAGTTGGTGTTTGTAGCAAATATTAGTAATTTTGGCGATCAGTCCTTTAGCATCAGGGCAAATAGTGCGTAGAATTTTCTTTTGTATATGTTGGTGCTGCATGGATGGGATTATCCTTAAATATTTTGTGTTTGCTGTTTATGGGCCTTAACCACAACATTTTTTGTATTTTTTACCCGAACCACATGGGCAGGGGTTATTACGGCCAATTCGAGGTTTTACGCCGTCAATATAGAACCAACGCTGGTCTATACGAAGAAAACGTGAACGCTCATGAATAAGTTGCTTATCTTGGGATTTTTGATCAAGAAAGCAAGCTGAAAATTCAACATAGGCTTCGTTATCATTTTCGCCTTTTTCAGTTGTAATGACATTGAGTCCGAGCCACTGGGTAACAATAAAACTCTGTTCTATATCTAAACGCCACTTTTCAGCCTGGCAGTCAGGATGCCAACTGGTCATTAGATAATCGGCGTTGTGCTTTACATAGGCACTATATCGGGAACGCATCAGTGATTCGGCAGTTTGGGCAAATTTTATGTTTTGGAGATAAGGGGAACAGCAATCCGCAAAATCTATTCCACTACCACAAGGACATAGCTCTGTCAAAATAACTCCAAATTGTAAAGGGTGAAATACCATTTTTATGGGTTTTCTATTGCAAAGAAACGTAAGAGAACAAATGATAGTCACTTAATTGAACTAATATGAGTGATAGTACCTAAGAAAAGGTGAAGGTCGCAATATTAAGGTAAGGGAGCGTATTTATGGAAAAGGCATTGGCAGGCAAAAAAATTTTGATTGTGGAGGATGAACCTGTTTTTTGTTCTTTGCTGGCAGGGTATTTGCGAACGTTGGGCGCGAAGGTATTGGTCGCCTCTAATGGCGCTGTTGCACTACAGGTGCTAGGACGCGAAGCTCATGTTGAACTTATTTTATGTGATTTAGATATGCCGGTTATGAATGGCATTGAATTTATTGCGAAATTGACGAATGAGGGTATTAGCATTCCAGTTATTATTATTTCAGCGACTAACAAGATGGCCGAAATTGATGAAGTGCTTCGTTTGGGAGCAAAAGATGTTTTATTAAAACCGGTTTCAGATCTTAATGAGATAAAAAAATCGGTGTTGGCCTATTTACATCCTACGGTCTTTATGTCTGGTGCGATTGAACAGAATAACTTGAATAAAGATTGGTTAACTCTAAAGCATAATTCAGATGAAGCATTAAATATGCTTAAGCAGTTGCAACCCCCAGTTTCTCAAGTGATTGCCCACTGTAAAGTCAATTACCGAAAATTAAATATGATTGATAAACCAGGATTAATTCTCGATATGGCGGCATTATCTGACAATGAATTAGCTTTTTATTGTCTAGATATCAGCCGTTCAAAAGAGTATGGTGTGATTTCAGCACTATTACTTAGAGTCATATTTAACAGTTTGTTACAAGAGCATATCATCCACCATTCCCGGCGTTTACCCAATATGGCAGGTATTCTAAATAGAATTAATAACTTACTGGAAGGTGCAGGGTTACAAGGGCAATTTCCGTTGCTACTTGGGTATTACCATACCGTCAATAAAACGGTTTTGCTCACTTCCGCAGGGTTACATGCCAGTATTAAGTCGGGTAATCGCCAAATCCAATTAGACAGTGGTGTTCCTCTTGGGACATTGAGAACGATTTGTTCGAACCAAGTTTGTTCTCAGAGTGCTGAATGGCAATGTCGGATTTGGAATACAAATAGTCAAATAAATCTGATGCTTTCTTCAATATATTCTGGGTGAATATTACCAAGGTGGAATTTTGTTTAAAATGGATTTTAAACATCAAGTCACGGTAATGTAATTAAACAGAATGGTGATGTTTATCGAAGAGAATTAGCTGGTATACTCCGCCTATTATGCTTGGAAGTCTATCTAATCAGGCTATTTTATTTGCCGCTCTTTGCTACAAAGAGCGGATTTAGCACTGCTCAGATAAAAGTGATAACTTTTTGAGTGGTCAGAAGGGTGAGCGAAGCAGTGAACTTTTGTATGCATTGGTTCCTGCGTGCTGTTTGCGCGCGCGGTTTATTGACACAAAATAATCAGTAATAGTGATGACTTATTAAAGAATTGGCACTGATTTTGGACGGATTTGTTTCAGCCAAAAAACATCGGGAGAAAGGTTAATGCCATTAGTAAACGAACCATCAGTGGAAAGACCATCGGTGGAAAAAATAGTAAAGAAAGCCGTTATTCCAGTCGCGGGCTTGGGAACGAGGATGTTACCTGCGACGAAAGCAATTCCTAAAGAGATGTTGCCTTTAGTAGATAAACCTCTTATTCAGTATGTTGTCAATGAATGTATTGCCGCTGGCATTAATGAAATTATCTTGGTGACTCATTCATCAAAAAATTCAATTGAAAACCATTTTGATACCAGTTTTGAGTTAGAAGCTATCCTTGAAAAAAGGGTGAAGCGTCAGTTATTGGACGAAGTTCAATCTATTTGTCCAAGTCATGTCACCATTATGCAAACTCGTCAGGGAATTGCTAAAGGATTAGGGCATGCGGTGTTATGTGCCAAGCCTTTAATCGGTGATGAACCTTTTGCTGTGATACTGCCTGATGTTATTCTTGATGAATACAGTACAGATCTAACTAAATATAATCTGAGCGAAATGTTGGTTCGGTATAATGAAACGGGCGCGAGTCAAATATTAGTAGAACCTGTACCTCATGAAGAAGTTTCTAGTTATGGTATTGTCGATTGTCAGGGGGAAAATCTTCAACCCGGTGACAGCAAACTCATTAAGCGTGTGGTTGAAAAACCTAAACCGAAAGAAGCACCATCAAATCTTTCTATTGTTGGCCGTTACGTATTGTCCGAGAAAATTTGGCCATTATTAGCAAAAACAGCACCCGGTGCCGGTGATGAAATTCAACTTACTGATGCGATCGCGATGTTAATAGAAAGGGAACCTGTGGAAGCCTATCATTTGCAGGGTGTAAGCCATGATTGCGGTAATAAGCTTGGTTATATGCAGGCATTTGTCCAGTATGGTATGAAACATCATGCTTTGGGCAAAGAATTTACGGATTGGTTAGCGGCGTTGCAGGATCGGGTTAAAGAATAATTTTACGGAATTTAGGGATTATATGAAAGTTACGGTGTTTGGGATTGGTTATGTTGGCTTGGTTCAGGCGGCGGTTTTAGCTGAAGTCGGTCATAATGTTCTTTGTATTGATATAGATGCAAATAAAGTTGAAAATTTGGAAAACGGTCAAATTCCCATTTTTGAACCTGGATTAGCGCCACTGGTGAAAAAAAATTATGAAGAAGGCCGTCTGAATTTTAGTACAGATGCAAAGGCGGGTGTTGCACACGGTAAATTGCAATTTATTGCTGTCGGTACTCCTCCAGATGAAGATGGTTCAGCAGATTTGAAGTATGTGACAGCGGTTGCTCGTACTATTGCCGAACATATGGATAGCTATAAGGTGATTATCGATAAATCTACAGTTCCTGTTGGTACCGCAGATAAAGTTAATGCCGTTGTTAATGAGACTCTGGGTCAACGTAATATTGATATTCCATTCGATGTGGTTTCTAACCCTGAGTTCCTTAAAGAAGGCGCGGCTGTTGCAGATTGTATGCGTCCTGAGCGGATTATTATTGGGTGTGACAATGAAAGAGTCGTTGACCTAATGCATGAATTGTATGAACCATTTAACCGTAATCATGATCGTATGATTGTGATGGATATCCGTAGCGCAGAACTGACAAAGTATGCTGCTAACTGTATGTTGGCAACAAAAATCAGTTTCATGAATGAGATATCTAATTTAGCTGAAATGCTTGGCGCTGATATTGAGCATGTTCGTCAAGGAATTGGTTCTGATTCCCGTATTGGCTACCATTTTATCTATCCAGGCTGTGGTTATGGTGGTTCATGTTTCCCGAAAGATGTGCAGGCGTTAATTCGTACCGCAGAGCAAATTGGTTATCAACCTAAAATTCTTCGTGCTGTGGAGCAAGTGAATGAACTGCAAAAGCATAAATTGCCTTCTTTTGTAACGCGCCATTTCGGTGAAAATTTATCCGGTAAGACATTTTCTGTCTGGGGATTATCGTTCAAACCAAATACCGATGATATGCGTGAAGCATCAAGCCGTGTTTTGATGGAAGCATTATGGCAGGCCGGAGCCAAAATACAGGCTTACGATCCTGAGGCGATGCAGGAAGCTCAGCGTATTTATGGTCAGCGTGATGATTTATTATTGATGGGGACTAAAGAAGCCGCGCTTAAGGGAGCCGATGCCTTGATCATTTGTACTGAATGGCAAAGTTTTCGTGCGCCAGATTTTGATGTCATTAAAGAGTCTCTCAAAACGCCGGTTATCTTTGATGGCCGGAATCTCTATGATCCTGAACGCCTGCAATCCCGAGGTTTTACTTATTATGGGATTGGTCGTGGTGCTTCCATTAATCCGGTTATCTGAGTAATACAATGAAATTCTTAGTCACAGGTGCTGCTGGTTTTATTGGCTTTCATGTGAGCCAGAGATTATTGCAAATGGGGCATGAGGTTGTGGGTATCGACAACCTTAATGACTATTATGATGTGAGTCTCAAACAAGCACGGTTAGATCTATTATTTGATAAGTCAGGTTTTAAATTTGAAAAGCTAGATTTAGCTGACAGAATAGCCATTCCCGATCTTTTTTCGCGACACCAATTTCAGCGGGTTATCCATCTGGGGGCTCAGGCGGGTGTTCGCTATTCGTTGCAAAACCCAATGGCTTACATTGATTCGAATATAATAGGGCATATCAATATTTTGGAAGGTTGCCGTTACAATAATGTTGAGCATTTATTATATTCTTCTTCTAGTTCTGTTTATGGATTAAATAGAAAGCAACCGTTTTCTACAAACGATTCGGTTGATCATCCAGTTTCACTATATGCGGCCACGAAAAAATCAGATGAATTAATGTCTCACAGTTACTCTCATCTTTATCAGTTGCCGACGACAGGTTTGCGCTTCTTTACAGTATATGGTCCGTGGGGACGTCCTGATATGGCTTTATTTAAGTTCACCAAGGCTATGTTATCAGGGCAGCCTATTGATGTTTATAACCACGGTAATATGGTGAGAGATTTTACGTATATAGATGATATCGTTGAATCAATAATCAGATTGCAAGAGATCATTCCCACACCAAATGAGAGCTGGGTGGTTGAAGATGGGCAAATATCTGCCAGTTCCGCCCCTTACTGTATTTATAATATTGGTAATGGTCAACCAACTAGACTAGGTGATTTTATTGAAGCAATAGAAGAATCATTAGGCATTCGGGCTAAGAAAAATTTTATGCCCATGCAAGATGGTGATGTTCTGTCGACCTGTGCTGATTCAAGTGACATTTTCCAAACAATAGGGTTTGCCCCAAATACATCTGTGAAGCAGGGTGTGAAGCAGTTTGTAGAGTGGTATTTGAGTTTCTATCATAACTCTAAATAAGATAAGGAGCCGTTGGCTCCTTATCTATTGAATCAACGACCGTGACCAGAGAGAAGTAAATAGTTGTGCCTGTTTGATTATTAATTTATCTAGGCATTGGCTAAGTGAGTAACTAGCCTTGCTTTGCCATAAAGAAATGATACAAAAAACGGGCAACTTGACTAAATTCTTCTCAAGGATACTTATCTTGCTTACTACGATAGGCGTTAATTCTTTTGTCAGCTAAGTTGTTTCATAATAAAAACACCCTTCTATTTTAAAAGGGTGTTTTTAATTAAATTAACTTGAAAAACAATGAATTAGAGCAAGAAACTTTCCAGTGTTTTTCCTTCATCTTCAATTGCTTTTTTGATAACAGCAGGTGTACGTCCTTGGCCAGTCCAAGTTTTAGTTTCACCGTTTGTATCAACATATTGGTATTTAGCTGGACGTGCGGGACGTTTTGCTTTACCAGCAGATTTGCCGGCGCTCATTGTCTGAAGCAATTCGCTTGGATCAATTCCTTGGTCAAGAATCATTTTACGAACTTCTTCCAATTTACGTGTACGTTCCTCTAATTCAGCTTGTACCTGACTTTCTTCTTCACGACGTTCTTCAACAACGACGGTCAGTTTTTCAAGTATTTCATCTAAGAACTCAAGTTGGCATTCTCTTGCTTGGGCTCGTAAAGTACGGATGTTATTTAGGGTTTTTAAATCGCTCATTGTCCTGGTCTCAAATTATTAATGATGATGGCTGATGTGGATATAATAATAGAATGCTATTTTATTTTCTGCAATAGTCAATTTCTCATATTCCGATAAAATAGCTCTTTTTTTTTAAACGTAATTTCTTTACAAAAGTTATATAGCGCTTTTTATACAACTATTTCGATTGTCATTCCACAATAACATGTTCAGGGTACCTTTAACAAAGAGGTGACATGATAATCTCTCTAATTTATAAACCAGGTATATACTAAATCGGTAAGTAATTTTAACTGTTTCTTATCATACCTGATAAAGCAGAATAATACTAAGTTAAAAAAAACTTATGACTAATCCATGAGTTATCGCTGATTTACTGTTACCGTTTTCTAGAAGTAAATCACGCACATTATTAATTTGCATACGATATGCAACAAATCAGTCTGGCTTTCATTTTTTAATTTAAGCATGAACATTTGTCATTCAAATGCGCTTTATTACTCGGTTGGTGTGATGGTTGTCATGAATCATTAAGACATCACTAAGCTAAATACTTCGGTATATCAACCCGTGCAGCTTACTGAGATGGATAATCACGACTCAAGTTTATGGTAAACTCATCTGACTATATGGCTTTATAAATTTTGTTAAGGGGCAGGGTTGATGGCTCAACTTTATTTTTATTACTCCGCAATGAATGCTGGAAAATCGACATCTTTGTTGCAATCTTCTTATAACTATAATGAAAGAGGGATGAGAACGCTGGTTTTTACCGCGGAAATTGACACCCGGTTTGAAAATGGAAAAGTCAATTCTCGGATTGGATTATCTTCTGATGCGCTTCTGTTTAGTCAACAGACAGATATTGGTGAGTTGATCAGAAATGAAAATAAGCAGGCAAAAGTGCATTGTGTGCTTATTGATGAGTGCCATTTTCTCACGAAAGCACAGATTGAACAGATATGTAAGGTGACCGACTATGATGATATTCCGGTTCTTTGTTATGGGCTGAGAACTGATTTCAGAGGCGAGCTTTTCAATGGTAGCCAGTATCTTCTAGCGTGGGCTGATAAGTTAGTTGAATTGAAAACTATTTGCTATTGTGGACGCAAAGCGAACCGTGTATTACGTTTTGATAGCGAAGGTGCGGCCATTTATGATGGCGAACAAGTTGATATCGGTGGCAATGAAAAATATGTGTCTGTTTGCCGTAAGCACTATATGGATGCGATTAGTGAGGCGAGGAAAAACAGAAAAGACAGCGTGTAATGGAGAGACTTTCTGTGAAGCGGTCGGATGTCCGTTTTGAGAGTTTGTATTAAGATATTAAAAATAGAGCGGCGGTAAGTTAAAGGGTGCTGATATTAGCACCCTTAAGTGGTATTTAATCAGTTAAT
The DNA here is from genome assembly GCF_035181445.1 of Photorhabdus africana. Taxonomy (NCBI): domain Bacteria; kingdom Pseudomonadati; phylum Pseudomonadota; class Gammaproteobacteria; order Enterobacterales; family Morganellaceae; genus Photorhabdus; species Photorhabdus africana. Next base: position 42,894 of record NZ_JAXBVE010000008.1, on the reverse strand, counting down.
AAATTTGTTCTTATTGGCTTTTTTCTGTTGCAACGGCTTCTGTGAATTCTCGTCCATAGTATGAATCCAACAGCAATTGTTTCAGTTCGGAAATTAGTGGGTAGCGTGGGTTAGCACCGGTACATTGGTCGTCGAAGGCATCTTCAGATAACTTATCAATTTTTGCCAGGAAGTCAGCTTCTTGAATGCCCGCTTCACGGATAGATGTCGGGATACCTAGCTCAGATTTGAGCGCTTTCAGCCAGGCTAACAGCTTTTCAATTTTTGTGGCAGTATGGTCACCAGTAGCCGATAAACCGAGATGATCGGCAATTTCAGCGTAACGACGGCGGGCCTGTGGGCGATCATATTGACTGAATGCAGTCTGTTTGGTTGGGTTATCATTAGCGTTATAACGAATAACATTACAAATCAGCAATGCGTTAGCCAGGCCATGTGGGATATGGAACTCAGAACCCAGTTTATGCGCCATAGAGTGGCATACCCCCAAGAAGGCATTAGCAAATGCAATCCCTGCAATAGTTGCTGCATTGTGAACCCGTTCACGGGCAACTGGGTTAGTGGCCCCTTCATGATAGCTGGTTGGGAGGAACTCTTTTAGTAGTTTTAGCGCTTGCAGTGCTTGTCCGTCAGAGTATTCGTTTGCTAAGACTGATACATAAGCTTCCAAAGCGTGAGTGATGGCATCTATCCCACCAAAAGCACAGAGTGATTTCGGCATATCCATGACTAGATTGGCATCAACGATAGCGATATTAGGCGTCAATTCATAATCAGCCAGTGGATATTTCTGACCGGTTGCATCATCAGTGACAACCGCAAATGGTGTCACTTCAGAACCTGTGCCGGAAGTTGTGGTAATGGCGACCATTTTCGCTTTAACCCCCATTTTGGGGAATCTATAGATGCGTTTACGGATATCCATAAATCGTAGAGCTAGCTCTTCGAAATGAGTTTCTGGGTGTTCATACATCACCCACATAATTTTGGCCGCGTCCATTGGGGACCCTCCCCCTAGGGCAATAATGATGTCCGGTTTGAATGAGTGCATTTGTTCCGCACCCTTACGAACAGTGCTTAGGGTAGGGTCTGCTTCAACTTCAAAGAAAACTTCTGTTTCTATCCCGTGGGATTTCAGCACATCAGTGACTTGATCAGCATAACCATGATTAAATAAAAAACGGTCTGTTACGATAAAAGCGCGTTTTGCACCGTCGGTTGCAATTTCTTCTAATGCCACAGGCAGGGAGCCGCGACGGAAGTAAATTGATTTCGGAAGTTTATGCCACAGCATATTTTCTGCTCTTTTCGCCACGGTTTTGGTATTGATGAGATGTTTGGGCCCTACATTTTCAGAGATGGAATTTCCTCCCCAAGAGCCGCAACCTAGTGTCAGAGATGGGGCAAGCTTGAAGTTGTAGAGATCACCGATACCGCCCTGAGAAGCAGGAGTATTCACGAGAATACGCGCTGTTTTCATTTTATCGCCGAAATACTGGATTCGTGCCGCCTGATTGTCCTGATCGGTATACAAGCAGGAAGTGTGACCAATTCCGCCCATTTCAACCAATTTTTCTGCCTTTTCTACGGCATCTTCAAAGCTATTACCACGATACATAGCGAGCAGTGGAGACAATTTTTCGTGAGCAAAGGGTTCTGCTTCATCAGTTAAACTCACTTCTCCAATCAAGATCTTGGTCCTTTCTGGAACATTAATGCCTGCCATTTCGGCAATTTTTGTTGCAGATTGACCAACAATTTCCGCATTTAGACTACCGTTTTTCAGAATGATATCTTGAACAGCTTGCAGTTCCTTGCCTTGTAACAGATAACCGCCATGAGTAAAGAAACGTTTACGCACTTGATCATAAACTGCATCCACCACGATAACGGATTGTTCTGAAGCGCAGATGACGCCGTTGTCAAAGGTTTTAGACATCAGAATAGATGCAACAGCACGTTTAATATCAGCTGATTCATCAATGACAACCGGGGTGTTACCGGCACCGACGCCGATTGCGGGCTTACCAGAGCTGTAAGCCGCTTTTACCATACCTGGACCACCGGTCGCCAGGATGAGATTGATGTCTTGGTGGTGCATCAGTGCATTGGAAAGTTCAACGGAGGGTTCATCAATCCAGCCAATAATATCTTTTGGCGCACCAGCGGCAACCGCAGCGGATAGAACCAATTCTGCTGCTTTGGTTGTTGCTTTTTTGGCGCGTGGGTGGGGTGAGAGAATAATGCCGTTACGGGTTTTTAGGCTGATGAGGGCCTTAAAAATAGCGGTAGATGTTGGATTGGTGGTTGGCACGATACCGCAGATTAAGCCAATAGGCTCGGCGATAGTGATGGTGCCGAATGTTTTGTCTTCAGATAAAATGCCGCAGGTTTTCTCATCTTTATAAGCGTTATAGATATATTCAGAAGCAAAGTGGTTTTTGATTACTTTGTCTTCGACAATACCCATACCGGATTCTGCTACAGCTAATTTTGCTAAAGGGATACGTGCATCTGCCGCTGCAAGGGCCGCTGCGCGGAAGATTTTGTCAACTTGCTCCTGAGAAAAGTTAGCAAATTCACGTTGTGCTTTTTTTACCCGAGCAACGAGTTCGTTCAGTTCAGTAACATGAGTTACAGTCATAAAGAAGTACTCCTGGAAAATATTAAAAACCCTTTAATATCAATGAATAAGTATTTTTTAGACCATTTAATTGGGTGATTTTTTGGTAACTACAGGTTACCATTTGGTATTAAATATATATTGATCTTAATCACATAAATTCCCAAGCTGATTCCTTTCAGCTTGGGTCAGTGATAATTATTATTGATTGGGTTGTAAATAGCGTTAAAAGGTTGAATTTTTAATCTAATAAAAATATCGGGTTAACAACTTGTTATATAAGATATTTTAAATTAAAAAAAGCGTTGTGGTTGATGGAAAAGGGAACTTCGCCAGTATAAAGTGAAGAAAAAATTAAGTTTTATATGATCTTTGGGAGAGCAATCATGAGGATGTTTTTAACAACACAGCGTAACTCAATAGAGGTTCTTCGTGGGTGACTTACTGCTGGATCTGCCTGGTTACATTAAGTTTTTTGTTGGGCTGTTTGCACTGGTCAATCCTGTTGGTATTTTGCCGGTTTTTATCAGTATGACTCACTACCAAGCCCAATCGGCGCGTAATAGAACTAACTTTATTGCTAATATTTCTGTTGCCATCATTTTATGGACAGCTTTGCTGTTAGGTGACTCGATACTGCGTATGTTTGGCATTTCCATTGACTCTTTTCGTATTGCCGGTGGGATTTTGGTTGTGACCATCGCGATGTCGATGATTAACGGTAAACTTGGAGAGGACAAACAGAATAAGCAGGAAAAATCAGAAACAGCCGTTAGAGAAAGTGTTGGTGTGGTGCCGCTGGCATTGCCGTTAATGGCAGGTCCCGGTGCAATCAGTTCTTGTATTGTCTGGAGTTCTCGTTATCAGGGATGGCAGAATTTTATTGGGTTGGTGCTTACCAGCGCGTTGTTTGCTTTTTGCTGTTGGTTATTATTTCGATCTGCACCTTTAGTCGTCAAATATCTTGGGCAAACAGGCATTAACGTTATCACCCGAATTATGGGGCTGCTATTGATGTCTTTGGGGATTGAACTGATTGTGACGGGGATCAGAGCGCTATTCCCAGGGTTGCTTTGATATGATTTACGATAAAAGGTGTTAGCTCTCTTTCTGGTGAAATTACAAATTATAATATTCTTATCATCTTTATTATAAAGCCTATTTCATAGGCTTTTCTCCCTTCTTTTACCGGTACTTCCTGAATTTTATACAAATAACCCAATATTTTTCTAAATTATTCTTTCCTGCTAGTTCAATGTGTAACTGGTTGCTTCCACCACTGTTTTGTGATGAATGTAGGTTTTTAATTTGCATTGATTGCAATTTGTTAAAATTATGTTTATTTTCATCTTTAGTCTAGCTTTGTTTACTATTTTAGTTAAGTTTTAAGTTGATAATGTTATACATATCAATTAGTTGTAATGAATTTTGGGATATTTTATCAATTAATGTAATAAGTTGTACTAAGTTGTTTGTAAGGATGATTTTTGCAATATGGGAGCGATATTTTAACAATTGGTATGATAAGTTGCCTTTAATATTTAATCCGTTACTTTGGGTTAAATAATGTGAAGATACCGGCCTTGATGGGATATGTGGAATGAACCGGTCCATCAAACTGGAGGTAAAAAATGAAGATCAAACGATTAAAATTACATAAGTTTATTTCCTGTATATTTTTATTATCGGCGTTTTCTGTTACAGCCGTGTCTGCCGCTGAACTTCCAGATGGTGTGAAACTTGCGGATAAACAGCAGATTATTATTAATAATGGCGCAGAAGTTGCTTCGCTTGATCCACATAAAGTCGAAGGTGTTCCAGAAAGCAACATTATTCTTAATCTCCTGGAAGGGCTAGTGAGTACAGGCTCCGAGGGGGAAGTTGTGCCAGGTGTTGCGGCCCATTGGGAAAATCAGGATTACAGGGTATGGACTTTTTACCTGCGTGATAATGCTAAATGGAGTGATGGAACGCCTGTCACTGCCCACGATTTTGTCTATAGCTGGCAACGGTTAGCTGACCCAAAAGTGGGTTCACCTTATGCCAGCTATCTTCAATATGCTTACGTTGAAAATATTAGTGATGTTCTAAAGGGTAAAAAATCGCCTGATCAGTTGGGTGTAAAAGCGCTGGATGATCATCGTTTAGAGGTGACTCTGACGCATCCTGTGCCTTATTTCGTCAGTATGCTCAGCCATACGGCAATGAAACCGGTGAAAAAGGATGTAGTTGAAAAGTTGGGCAATAAATGGACGCTGCCAGAAAATTATGTCGGTAATGGGGCGTATCTGTTAAAAGAGTGGGTGGTCAATGAGCGGATAGTGATCGAACGCAACCCGCGATATTGGAACAATGCAAAAACAGTTATTGATCAAGCGACTCTTTTACCCCTTCAATCCGAAACCAGTGATATTAACCGCTATCGTAGTGGAGAGGTAAATATCACCAACAGCGCCATTCCGCCGACTCTGTATCAGAAAATGAAAAAAGAGCTCCCTGAACAGGTTCGTGTCAGTCCTTATCTTTGTACGTTTTATTACGAAATTAACAATAAAAAACCGCCGTTTACTGATGTTAGAGTTCGAGAAGCCGTCAAATTAAGTCTCGACCGGGATATTATCGCGGGGAAAATTATGGGGCAGGGGCAAATACCGGCTTATGGTTTCACGCCAATATTTATCGGTGGTGGCGATTTTGTTAAGCCAGAATGGGCTAATTGGACACAGGAACAGCGCAATAAACGCGCCAAAGAATTGTTAGCCCAAGCCGGTTTCAATCAGGCGAATCCATTGAAGTTCACCTTGTTGTACAACACCTCTGAGCAAAATAAACAGCAGGCTATTGCTGCCGCTTCCATGTGGAAAAAGAATCTGGGAGCGGAGGTGATTTTGCAGAATCAGGAATGGAAAACCTCCCTTGAAAGCCGCCATCAAGGGAATTATGAGGTGACCAGAGCAACCTGGTGTGCTGACTACAATGAACCTACAGCATTTTTAAACATGTTGTTGTCAGACAGCAGCAATAACACGACTTTCTATCAAAATAAAAATTTTGATAGCTATCTGGAACAGGCACTAATTGCTAAGGATGCTATTGAGCGTAAGAAATTATACCAACAAGCCGAGTTTCAATTGGATAAAGACTCGGTGCTGATTCCCGTTTATTACCGGGTGAGTGTACGGCTAGTTAGCCCATCAGTGGGAGGGTTTTCAGGGAAAGACCCATTGGATTATATGGATATTAAGCGACTGTATAGGATAAAAAATTAGACAGTCGCTTTATTCAAAAGAGTTACTGAGATCCTGCAAACAAAATCGTTCCTTTTGTATGCGGGTAGTAATCCACCCCTTATTTCTGGGCCGTCAGGCTGATAACAAATCTGACGGTATAAAATTGGAGTAGAAAAAGATGATAAACACAACGAAAAAGAGACTACTTACTGTCAGCATCAGCGCTGCACTGAGTATAGTAATGGCAAGTCAGGTCTTTGCTGCAAAAGTGCCTGATGGTGTTCAATTAGCTGATAAACAGGTTTTAGTCCGTAATAACGGCTCTGAACCGCAATCGTTAGACCCGCATAAGATTGAAGGAGTACCAGAATCACATTTGGCCCGCGATCTGTTTGAAGGGGTCGTCATCGTTGGTCCGAATGGCGAAATTTTACCGGGTTCTGCGACCAGTTGGGAAAATAAAGACTTCACCGTCTGGACATTCCATATGCGTAAAGATTCCAAGTGGTCTAATGGTGACCCTGTCACAGCACATGATTTTGTTTACAGTTGGCAACGTCTGGCCGATCCTAATACTGCTTCTCCCTATGAAAGTTACCTCCAGTATGCCCATATCACCAATATTGATGACATCATCAGTGGTAAAAAGAAACCAGATGCTCTGGGAGTAAAGGCGCTGGATGACTATACATTGCAGCTTACATTGAGCGAAGCGGTTCCTTATCTACCAAGGCTTTTGGCTCACTCTTCAATGTCACCGGTGCATAAAGCGACGGTAGAAAAATATGGCGAAAAATGGACTCAGTCACAGAATTTTGTCGGTAATGGGGCTTATAAACTGAAAAATTGGGTAGTTAACGAACGTATTGTGATGGAGCGCAGCCCAACATATTGGGATAACAAAAATACCGTTATTGATCAGGTTACTTTCCTGCCAATTTCGTCAGAGGTCACGGATGTAAACCGTTATCGCAGTGGTGAAATTGATATGACTTATACCAATTTACCGATTGAGCTATTCCAGAAGCTGAAAAAAGAGATCCCGGACGAATTACGCATTAGCCCACTTTTATGTACTTATTACTACGAAATTAATAACGAAAAACCCCCATTTAATGATCCCCGCGTTCGTACCGCACTGAAATTGGCTATGGACCGCGACATTGTGACCAATAAAGTAAAAGCACAGGGTGATATCCCGGCTTCCGGTTATACACCGCCGGTGACTGATGGTATGAAAGAGATGAAACCGGTGTGGTTTACTGGTTGGAGTCAGGAACAGCGCAACCAGGAAGCCAAAAAATTACTGGCGGAAGCCGGTTATACTAAAGATAATCCACTGAAGTTTAACTTGCTTTATAACACCTCTGATCTACATAAAAAAATTGCAATCGCGGTATCTTCTGTTTGGAAGAAAAATTTAGGTGCTGATGTTCGTTTAGAAAACCAAGAGTGGAAAACTTTCCTTGATACTCGACATCAAGGGAATTATGACGTAGCCCGTGCTGGCTGGTGTGCCGATTACAACGAACCTTCTTCATTCCTGAATTCAATGCTTTCTTACAGTAGTAATAACACGGCTCATTATAAGAGTGATGAGTTTGATAAACTGATGAAACAATCTCTGAAAGTGGCAACAGATGATGAGCGTGCTGCTGTTTACCAGCAAGCAGAAGCGCAGTTAGATAAAGATTCGGCTATTGTCCCTCTCTATTACTATGTGAATACCCGGTTAGTGAAGCCCTATGTTGGTGGCTATACAGGGAAAGATCCTTTGGATAATTTACACACCAAAGATTTTTATATTATCAAACACTAACGTTTTAAAGCAGCCCGGAGAGGGCTGCTTTAGGGTCAAATTATTTTAAGGCCAGGGTTGAGGGCCAACACATAGGAACGGGCGATGCTTAAATTTATTTTACGCCGTTGTTTAGAGGCGATCCCGACACTTTTTATCCTTATCACTATTTCGTTTTTCATGATGCGGTTAGCGCCGGGCAGCCCATTTACCGGTGAACGGAAATTGCCACCAGAAGTGCTGGCAAATATTGAAGCGAAATATCATCTGAATGATCCAATTTATAAACAATATTTTGATTACTTAATTCAACTCACTAAAGGAGATTTTGGGCCCTCTTTTAAATATAAGGACTACTCTGTTAACGATCTCGTGGCAACAGCGTTTCCAGTATCGGCTAAATTAGGCGTCTCGGCATTTATCATGGCGGTTGTCTTGGGGGTCAGCGCCGGGGTTATTGCGGCACTTAATCAAAATACCAAATGGGATTATACGGTTATGGGGTTCGCCATGACGGGGGTTGTTATCCCGGGGTTTGTCGTGGCACCGTTACTGGTGCTGGGGTTCGCTATTCATCTTAAATGGCTACCGGGAGGAGGCTGGAATGGCGGTGCGCCTAAATATATGATTTTGCCGATGGTGGCATTGTCTTTGGCTTATATCGCCAGTATCTCCCGTATTACCCGGAGTTCAATGATAGAAGTGCTGCACTCTAACTTTATTCGTACTGCGCGAGCTAAAGGGTTGCCATTGCGCATCATTATTTTCCGCCATGCTTTAAAGCCCGCATTATTACCGGTTATCTCTTATATGGGGCCTGCTTTTGTCGGCATTCTTACCGGCTCAATGGTGATTGAAACGATCTTCGGGTTACCGGGAATAGGGCAGTTGTTTGTTAATGGTGCATTGAACCGTGACTATTCGTTGGTGTTAAGTCTGACTATTTTAGTTGGTAGCTTAACGATTCTGTTCAATGCGATTGTTGATGTATTGTACGCTGTTATCGATCCGAAGATTCGTTATTAAGACTGGAGCACGCAATGATAGTTAATAAACAAAATAGCGAAGCTCTGGAAAATTTCTCTGAGCAATTAGAAATTGAAGGCCGTAGTTTGTGGCAGGATGCACGACGTCGTTTTATTCACAACCGGGCAGCGATTACCAGTTTGTGTTTGTTATCTTTGATTACCTTGTTTGTGATCTTGGCACCGATGTTAGCTCAATTTACTTATGACGATACTGACTGGGCCATGATGTCGATGCGGCCTGATTTTGAATCTGGTCACTATTTTGGTACCGATTCTTCCGGTCGTGATTTGCTGGTGCGTGTTGCCATTGGGGGGCGCATTTCATTGATGGTTGGGGTGGCAGCCGCTTTGGTGGCGGTCGTCGTCGGGACCTTATATGGATCATTATCCGGCTATATGGGCGGAAAAATAGATTCAGTCATGATGCGTATGTTGGAAATTTTAAACTCATTTCCATTTATGTTCTTTGTGATCCTGCTGGTGACCTTCTTCGGACAGAATATTTTTCTGATATTTATCGCCATCGGTATGGTGTCATGGCTGGATATGGCGCGTATTGTCCGCGGTCAGACACTGAGCTTGAAACGTAAGGAGTTTATTGAGGCGGCGTTGGTGTGTGGTGTGCCAACCCGTCATATTGTGCTGCGCCATATTGTCCCTAATGTGTTGGGAGTGGTGGTGGTTTATGCCTCTTTATTGGTGCCAAGCATGATTCTGTTTGAATCATTTCTTAGTTTTCTGGGATTGGGAACTCAAGAGCCGTTAAGCAGTTGGGGCGCATTGTTAAGTGATGGTGCGAATTCGATGGAAGTTTCCCCGTGGTTGCTGATGTTTCCCGCCGGTTTTCTGGTGGTGACACTGTTTTGTTTTAACTTTATCGGCGATGGCTTGCGTGATGCCCTCGATCCGAAAGATCGTTAAGGAGGTAACATGGACAGCGTTAGAAACCAGAAAAGTTCTGAGCCGTTGTTAATTGTTAAAGAGTTGGACGTGACTTTTAGTACCCCAGATGGGGATGTTACAGCGGTGAACAAGCTGAATTTTGATTTACGAGCAGGGGAAACACTAGGCATTGTGGGTGAATCGGGTTCTGGCAAATCACAAACCGCTTTCGCTTTGATGGGGCTACTGGCCAGAAACGGCAAAATTGGTGGTTCCGCTATTTTTAATGGCAGGGAAATTCTTAACCTTGAAGAGAAAGCGCTTAACCGCATGAGAGCAGAAGAGATATCAATGATATTTCAGGACCCAATGACATCTCTCAATCCCTATATGCGTATCGGCGATCAGCTTACAGAAGTATTGATGTTGCATAAGCATATGAGTAAAAGTGAAGCATACCTTGAATCGATACGGATGCTGGATGCCGTCAAAATGCCAGAAGCACTTAAGCGAATGCGGATGTACCCTCATGAATTTTCTGGTGGGATGCGTCAGCGTGTGATGATCGCAATGGCGTTGTTATGTCGACCAAAATTGCTTATTGCTGACGAACCGACAACCGCACTTGATGTCACGGTTCAGGCTCAGATTATGACTTTACTGAATGAGCTGAAACGGGAATTTAATACTGCAATTATTATGATTACTCACGATTTAGGGGTGGTTGCTGGTATTTGTGACAAAGTGTTGGTGATGTATGCAGGGAGAACGATGGAATATGGTTCGGCCCGTGAAGTGTTTTATCAACCAACCCATCCTTATTCTATTGGCTTGCTTAATGCTGTTCCACGTCTTGATGGTGATGAAGCATCGTTGACGACCATTCCCGGAAATCCACCTAACTTATTACGGTTGCCGAAAGGGTGTCCGTTCCAGCCACGCTGCCAGTTTTCAGTAGATCGTTGTGTAAATTGTGAACCAAGGTTAGAGACATTTGGCAACGGGCGTTTGCGAGCTTGTTTTAAAGCACCGGGGGAATTGGTATGAGTCCGATTGAAGAAAGACGTGTGCTGCTGGAAGTAGCAGATCTGAAAGTTCACTTTGATATCAAAGATGGCAAACAATGGTTTTGGCAACCAACAAAAACCTTGAAAGCGGTTGATGGTGTCACATTAAGATTATACGAAGGGGAAACCCTTGGTGTGGTTGGTGAATCCGGTTGCGGTAAATCGACTTTTGCGCGTGCAATTATCGGATTGGTTAAGTCTTCCGGTGGTTCGGTAACGTGGTTGGGGAAAAGCCTGCTGGATATGGATGATAAACAGTGGCGGGATATTCGTAGTGATATCCAGATGATATTCCAAGATCCATTAGCATCCTTGAACCCGCGAATGACGATTGGCGATATTATCGCTGAGCCACTGCGCACTTATCATCCAAAGATGAAAGGGCTGGAAATTAAAGAGCGGGTAAAAGCCATGATGATGAAGGTCGGGTTATTACCGAATTTGATTAACCGTTATCCGCACGAATTCTCTGGTGGTCAATGTCAGCGTATTGGAATTGCTCGTGCGCTTATCCTTGAACCTAAATTGGTGATTTGTGATGAGCCGGTATCTGCACTTGATGTATCCATTCAGGCTCAGGTCGTTAACTTGTTGCAAAAATTACAACGGGACATGGGGCTGTCGCTGATTTTTATCGCTCATGATCTGGCGGTGGTTAAACACATATCTGACCGTGTATTGGTGATGTACCTTGGGCATGCTGTGGAATTGGGCACTTATGATGAGGTTTACCATAATCCACAACATCCTTACACCAAAGCGTTGATGTCGGCGGTACCGGTGCCTGATCCAGATAAAGAACGAAATAAGCACATTGAATTGTTGGAAGGTGAATTACCGTCACCTATCAACCCGCCATCAGGATGTGTTTTCCGTACGCGTTGCCCAATGGCAGATCCTGAATGTGCTAAAACACGGCCATTGATGGAGGGAAGTTTCCGTCATGCCGTGTCTTGTTTGAAGGTTGATCCATTGTAGTTATTGAGGAACTTTATAAGATATTCAATGTGAGAGTGACTTTTGGGGTTTTATATCAGGATTCAGACCTGCATTAAAACGGGTCGCTCTCACTTTTTGCAGAAAAAAGAGCAGATCAAAATAACTAACTTTAATTTTTCACTCTTTCCACAAAATATGGTAAATCGGGTGAGATTTTTCTCGACAAATAAGGATGCGGGCAAAAACATCGTTGATCTCAGCATCTTCAGATTCTGCTAGCCCGATAATGACTTCGGCAAAGAAATCAGGGGTTGGATTGAAATCCACGCGTTCAAGCCACTCATCAGAAGGGGGCAGTAATTCTGCACCGCCACGTATTTCGAATTGCAAGCTAAATAGCAGAATATCCGCGGGGTCAAGGTTGAACGAAGCCAGTTCGAGAAAGATGTCATAGGCTTTCTCAAGGGTTTCATCTTCTGTCATTCGGTTATTGAGGTCTAAATCCATAGCTTGTGAGGATCTGTTGTCCATATTGATTTATTCGTGGGTCATGATGAGGGAATTAAAGCATGATGAAGCATTGATTGGTACCCCCGTCTTTACAAGACGAGGGTATTGGTCACAATAGCGGACTAAAAAAGTAACAAATGCGCTCAATAATCCGATGCCACAAAGGGCGTTGTTCCCACTCACTGGTTTCCAGCAATGTGGAATGGGCGATGTAATCGTATTGCACCAGCGTTAGATCATTACCAAAGTTTTCATCATCAATCACCACGGTAATTTCGAAATTTAGCCACAGACTACGCATATCGAGATTAACGGAACCCACCATGCTGAGTTGGCCATCAACTAAAACGCTTTTGGTATGTAGCAATCCATCTTCAAATTGATAAATCTTAACACCGGCGTTTAATAGTTCAGCAAAAAATGCCCGGCTTGCCCAACGAACTAAAAAGAAATTATTTCTGCGTGGAACGATAATAATAACTTCAACTCCTCGTAAGGCCGCGGTGCAAATAGCATTTGTCAGGTCATCACTGGGAACAAAATAAGGGGTAGTTAAAATCAGTTGTTTACGGGCAGAGAAAATAGCCGTCATTAAAGATTGTTGAATCAATTCCTCAGGGAATCCGGGGCCGGATGCAATAACCTGAGTTGTGTGCCCACTGGCCTGTTCAAATGGCATAATATTGTTATCTGGTGATGGCGGAAAGATACGTTGACCTGTTTCCATTTCCCAGTCACAAGCGTAAATAACCCCCATAGTTGTGGTAACCGGCCCTTCCATTCGTACCATGATATCGATCCATTGCCCAACACCGGCATCTTGTTTAAAAAAGCGTGGATCGACCATATTCATACTGCCGGCATAAGAGATATAATCGTCTATCAAGATAATTTTACGATGCTGGCGCAGATCCATACGGCGTAGAAATAGACGGAATATATTGACTTGCAAAGCTTCAACAAATTCAATTCCCGCCTGGCGCATGATATCCGGGTATTGGCTACGGCAATATAACCAGCTACCGGCTGAATCCACCATAATACGGCATCTGACTCCTCGGTGTGCTGCGGCCATCAGAGCATCTGTCACTTGTTCAACCAAGCCGCCGGTTTGCCAGATGTAAAACACCATATCAATACTGTGTTTGGCATTCTCAATATCTTTGATAATGGTTTTTAGTGAATGGTCATAGGTTTTCAGTAGTTGGATCTTGTTACCTTTAACACCCGCCAGCCCTTGCCGTCGTTCGCAAAGCTGGAATAGTGGTGTCGCGACTTCGCTATTTTCTGTCGCGAAGATATGACGAGATTTGCGCAATTCTTCAAGCCATACGGTTGTTGAAGGCCACATGGCTTTTGCTTGTTCAACTCTGCGTTTTCCCAAATGCAGCTCACCAAATGACAGGTAAGCGATGATTCCAACTAAGGGAAGGATATAGATAATCAGCAGCCAGGTCATGGCAGAAGTGACCGGCCGGCGTTTTATCAGAATGCGTAAGGTGATACTGGCAACAATCAGCCAATAAAAGAAAATAGCAAGCCAACTTAGGACGGAATAAAAGGTTGTCATATTCGGCAATCAATCCTGTTTTGTTCAGACATCTTTGGTGGCGTTTAACGCGGTTTCCTCAAGACTAGGGTATATACCCGTTATCTTTCAAGCTGCCTCTTTGTTGGCTGCACTCTCTCACCCCGGTCACATAGTTTATCTATGCTCCCGGGGATTCGCTCCCTTGCCGTCGCGATGCAACTTGAAATCCATAGGGTATAAACGATCTCATTAACTTGGTGAATTTACCAAAAAATCGGCAAATATACTGCAAGCATCATACTTGATATTGGTCATTTCGCATTATTGATACAAAAAGTACTATCCAGATACGCCTTGGATATCTTTTTTAAAGGCTTATAATGAGCGTGATGTTTTTATAGGTAGATTTTATGAAACGTAGTCGGAATGAAGTAGGGCGGTGGCGGATGTTACGCCAGAATCTCAACCGCCGTCGCCGTTGGTTGGAAGGGCAATCAAGACGTAATTTGCGTATTTATTCATTACGTAAATTAGGTGGTTATAAACAGCGTCGAGCTTTATTGTTTGTTCAGCATGGCGAATGGATACATTGAAAAAATAATATTTTTGGCCTTATATTCACGCTCACCTACAATCTTTATTGAATATGATTGCTATTTGCATTTAAACTAGCAGTCATTCGAGGATTGACTTTATGCTGCTAATCAAGAATTCCCTTATGCGCTGGATACATTGGCCAATATTGTTGTCAGTTTGTTTACACGTTTCTGTTGCTGCCGCACTTTTTTGTTCTGCAATATCGGAAAAGCAGCCTGATGCTGCACTTATGTCTGTTGCTATGATTCAGTTAGCTGCCGAAGAAGCGCCTGTTTCAGAGCCAGCAGCGCCTGAACCTGAGTCAGAGCCAGAGGAGCCGGAACCTGTTCCAGAGCCGGTAATGCCAAAACCAGAGGTGAAGAAGCCGAAACCGGAAGTGAAGAAAAAGGTTGTTAAAAAGCAATCTGAACCCGTTGAAAAGAGGGCTGAACAACCGGAAAAGCCGTTGTTTAATCAGAATGCATTAGCTAACCGTACTGATAATAATCAGAATAAACCGGTGGTTAAACCGCAGAATGGGCCAAGAGCATTAAGTAAAGCATTACCTGTCTACCCATCCAGAGCTTCAGCCTTGGGCACCGAAGGTTATGTGAAAGTCAAATATGATATTGATGAAGACGGACGGGTAAAAAATATAGAAGTGATTGGTGCTAATCCACCCAATGTTTTTGAAAGGGAGGTGAAAAAAGCGATGAGAAAATGGCGCTTTGAAAAAATACCCGCGCTTGGTTATATCACAACCGTCGAATTTAAAATTACGGGTATATCTCAATCCTGATATTGTCGGGGAAATACAAATAAAAAAGGAGCATTATTAACGCGCTCCTTTTTCCATTAATGTTTATTCGCTAGTACTGCTAGCGAGTTGAAAGTGGGTTTTACCTTCTGGTAACCGACGTGAAGTATTATCTTCATTTACCGCAACATAAGTGAATACCGCTTCGGTTGCACGGTAGCGTTGGCCGACAGGTTCAGAGGCGACTTTCTTCACCCAGACTTCGATGTTGATGGTAATCGAACTGTTACCGGTTTTGAGACAATGCGCATAGCAGCAGACGACATCACCAACGGCAACAGGTTTCAGGAAAGTAATACCATCTACTTTGACAGTGACAACACGGCCTTCCGCAATTTCTTTTGCCAGAATTGCACCACCAATATCCATTTGTGACATTAACCATCCACCAAAAATATCTCCATTGGCGTTGGTATCAGCGGGCATAGCCAGTGTGCGGAGGACTAACTCTCCGTTAGGTAATTGTTGTTGTGTCATTGAAAATTTTACTTTATTTGATGAAAAAACAATACCTGCCTACAGACGATAGCAGGCAGGTATCCATTTGAATAGGGTTACTTCTGTTCGCGTGGCAGGTGACGGTAAATATATACTACACTGAGCACGGTGAAAACTAGAGTCAGGGCAGTCAGACCAAATACTTTAAAATTAACCCAGACATCTTGTGGTAACCAGAATGCGACATAAATATTAGCCAGTGCGCAGGCTGTAAAAAACAGCGCCCATGCCATATTGAGTTTATTCCAAACAAGATTGGGTAAAATTAACTCTTTTCCTAGCATTTTCTGAATAAGTGGTTTTTTCATAAACCACTGGCTGCCTAGCAAAGCTAATGCGAATAATGCATAGATTACAGTGACTTTCCATTTAATAAATAGATCACTGTGGAAAGCTAAAGTTAACGTACCGAAAACAGCAACCATGATAAACGTGATCAGGGAGGCTTTCTCTACTTTCCGGTAGATGAAATAAGTCATCGCGACAGCTAAACCGGTAGCGGCGATCAACGCCCCGGAAGCGTAGAAAATATCATACATCTTGTATACGACAAAAAAGACGACTAGAGGTAGAAAGTCTAAAAGTTGTTTCATATTTGAACCTATTGTAATTCCGGCATCTGATTATCTTTCAATAAAAAAGGTTTTTATCGATCGGTTTCGCACAATTTTACCATAAAGAGCGGTGTAATTAACTTCCGGTTGTCAGTGAACATATAACGCAGCATTATAACGAAAACCCGTTGAAAAATAAGAGGGCATAAACCAGATGCAGTGGAAAAAACTACAGCGTTGGATGCCAGGGTTGGGCAATTTTTCTCATTATCGTAAGGAATGGCTTAGTCATGATTTAAGAGCTGGGCTTTCTGTCGCCGCAGTTGCTCTGCCAGTTGCTATTGCTTACGCTGAATTGATGGGAATAAGTGCAATTATCGGTCTTTATGCCTGCATTTTACCCATGTTCGCTTATGCACTATTTGGTACTTCAAGACAGTTGATTGTCGGGCCAGATGCCGCAACGTGTGCCGTTATTGCAGCGGCTGTCGCGCCATTGGTTTTTGATAATGAAGATGTACGCTGGCAGCTCACGATCGTAATGACCTTAATGACCGGGATATGGTGTGTTCTCGCCAGTCACTTCCGATTAGGTGCGTTTGCTGATTTTCTTTCCAAACCGATCCTGAAAGGATTAATGAACGGTGTTGCATTGACAATCATTGTGGATCAGCTAGCTAAAGTCTTTGGTTTTGCTGGCGTTCCGGCGGGATTGATTGAACGGGTGATCGCATTACCTGCCAAGCTCATGAGTACACATTTACCGACGTTAGCAATGTCTGTTGCTATGGTATTGATTTTGCTCACTGTGCGTTTCTTGCGTCCGACTTGGCCGGGGCCTTTGTTGGCAATGGTATTAGCGACTTATATAAGCTGGCAATTTGATCTGGAAAAATATGGCATTCAGATTGTTGGCAGTGTCAGCGGCGGGGGATTACCTGTTGTGCCAATGCCCGATTTCCAGCCAGGCATTATGCGTGAGCTAGTTATCCCATCGTTGAACCTTGCTGTTATCAGTTTTGTCAGTTTCATGATGACGGCCCGTAGCTTCGCCAGTAAAAACGGTTATCAGATTGATGCAGATTGTGAACTTAGGGCCTTAGGCATTGCGAACATTGCTTCTGCTTTATCACAAGGATTTGCTGTCAGTGCTGCCAGCAGTCGTACCGCGGTTAATGATGCGATTGGTGGGAAAACGCAATTGGTCTCTGTTATTGCAGCGACCATTATTTTGCTGGTTTTGTTATTTATGACCAATTTCCTGGCTTATATCCCACTGTCATCTCTTGGTGTAGTGCTGATTTATTCGGCATCGTCACTGTTGGATTTACGGCGGATTTGGTCACTGAGGAAACGAAATCATCAGGCGTTTACTTTATCGCTGTTTACATTGGTTGCTGTGCTGGTGGTGGGTTTGATTAACGGTGTTGGTTTCGCTGTTCTGCTTGGTTTATTACAGTTCTTGCGAATTATATTCCGCCCGACAGATCAACTCCTGGGGGTAAATGATCAAGGAATGATTCATTCAATTAATCATGGCAATGATATTAAACCAATAGATGGTGTGATGATGTACCGATTTAACTCGCCATTGACTTATTTCAATGTTAGCTATTTTAAAAAACGGGTACTACAGCATGTCGACAGAATTCAAAAAATTAACAAAACGCAAAAACGTCCGGGTTGGCTGGTTGTCGATGCGGCTGTTAGTTTTACCCATGATGATGTCAGTGTCTTTGCTGCTATTGATGAGTTGATTAGTGAATTGAAAGTAAGAGATATCACCTTGGTGCTCGCCGGTCGTCGGACAGAACTTACCCGTTGGATAAAACAGAATAAACTGCGAAGTAGTGATGACGATCTGATTGTGGTGCCCGATCTCTATTTTGCGGTCCGAATGATTCAAAGTAAGCCTGAATGGTACTCTAATTATGCCAAAAGATATAATAGCGTTATTGAAATTAACCAATAAATACGAGAAATAAAATAATCACATTGATAATTGTAATTGGAAAAATAGTTCTTAATTCCCGAAAGTATAATTATTGACCGTTATTCTTCTATTATCTGAGATATCAGATCCTGAATACCTGCTTTATTTAAAAATTTCTTGTTAAAAAACAATATGATTGGAGTATTAAGTATTTTATACCACGTTACATTTTGTTTTTCGATAAGTATATTTTAACAAAGCAAAATCATGATTACTTGTACAATAACTATTTAGGACGTTCCAATGAAAAAGGCATTGATAGCCTCAGCAGTGGCAGTGGGTTTATCTGTATTCGCATTTGCAGCAAATGCCGGTGAACATACGATTTCTGGTGGCTATGCTCAGAGTCATGTGAAAGTTGATGGTGAAAAGCTTGATGAAAATCCAAAAGGCTTTAACCTGAAATACCGTTACGAACTGGATAATAATTTTGGTGTTATTGGGTCATTCACACTGACACATCAGGGTTATGATTTCTACGATTATGGCAGCAAAGTTGGTACGGGTGATTTAGATTATTATTCTCTAATGGTTGGCCCCACATACCGCTTTAATGAGTACGTGAGTGTATACGGTTTGGTGGGTGCTGCACATGGGAAAGCAAAGAGTGAAATTTCTGCCTATGGCTATGACTTTGAATATAAAGAGAGTAATACCTCTGCTGCTTATGGTTTAGGATTGCAGTTTAACCCCATGCCAAATTGGGTTATTGATGCATCTTATGAATATTCAAAAGTAGGTGACTACAAAGTAGGCACTTGGGTAATTGGTGCTGGTTATCGATTTTAAATAGTGTTTCCAATGTAGTCGTTCCTTTAAAGGGAATTCAGTCCAACTTTTGTGATCTGTGCAATCACATTAAGTGACTGAAGATAATAAATTAATGTTAGCACCCACTCTCTGTTAGCTTGTTAGATAGTTTATTTAAAGGCTATCGAAATAATGAGAATAGAGAGTACAGATTTTCATCAGGGATTATTGAAACCGGATATATGTTTTTGACTACGGGTTTAGTGTCCATATATCTATTTAGTTGAAATTGCTAGTCCATGTTTAGCCATGTAATCTGAAGATTATTCCTTTATTAGTTATCACTATCTATTCTAGACAAAATTCCCTGTTGTAAGACAGGGAATTTTTTTGCTTTTATCTCAATAGCAAAGTGATGAAATGCTAATAAGTACAAAAAATATCTGATTAAGATGGAAAGATTATCTTGCTCAGTATGGAAAGCAGTCATTGCCTTATCTTGTTAAACGGAAATTTAACAAAAAATGGGATTGAGTTGTTTTCTATTGATTGTTGATAAATAATCGCGCCTCGTAATTAATCTTTTCTATAATTTTATATAATATTAGGGATTTTCAATGAAAAGAACATTAGTGGCCTCAGTGGTAGCGGTAGGTTTATCTGTATTTGCATTTGCGGCAAATGCCGGTGAAAGTACGATTTCGGGTGGTTATGCTCAAAGTCATGCAAAGTTTAAAGATAGTAAGATTGACGATCATCCAAAGGGTCTTAACTTAAAATACCGTTACGAATTGGATAATAATTGGGGCGTTATCAGCTCATTTACGTATACATATTTGGGTTACGAGTTTTATAACGGTGGCCGAAAAGTAGGTAAAGCTGATATGGATTATTATTCTCTGATGGCGGGTCCTACATATCGTTTTAATGACTATGTTAGTGCATACGGTTTGATTGGTGCTGCGCATAGAAAGGCAAAGGGTGAATCTTTTGTTTCGGGTTATGAGCTTCTTGACCATAAGGGGAGTAAAACATCAGTGGCTTATGGCCTAGGATTACAGTTTAACCCTGTTCCGAACTGGACTATTGATACATCCTATGAATATTCAAAACTGGATGACCTTAAAGTAGGCACTTGGGTAGTTGGTGTAGGTTATCGGTTCTAATAGAAATTTGCTAATTTGTACTTAATTTGGCTAACTCTTCTATAGAAATTCCCTGTTATATGACAGGGAATTTTTTGTGTTTATATCAATAGCAACGATGTGTTCACCCAGCTATCACTAGCTTATTCTGTTTACCCCCATAGTTTTATCACTATGGGGTTTTGTTTGAATCGTTATTTTATATTGATTTTTGTTGTGGAGAGGCAATCAGCATATACAACCGGTATAGATAAATCAGCAAAATAGCTGAAATGAGGTTATTAAACACACCGAGAATAATCCCTGCCATCTCGCTGTGAATGAATGTTAGGCGGTCAATAATAAACACCAGCAAGAGCCTCGCGGTCAGCCATAAAAGAATTGCCGGAACCAGCAAGCGAATATTGGCAAATGCCAGTTTCCAGCTTATTTTCATAGAAGCAAAAACGCCGCGACGCTCGGCAGTCATAATCACGGGTGATAAAGCCAGCGCGATAGACAAAATAATGCCTGGTACCAGCATCAGCATTAAGCCAAATTGAATCAACAGGGTGCAGATAAGCAGTAACAGGAACAGTTTCGGTAATTGGCTTGCTGATAAACCAATTGCCTGTAATGAAGAGATACGATTTCCCGCTGAAACCGCCGCAACCAGCGTCAATACACCACCAACCAGTAGCACGCTGCCAATCATACTTGAGAAAATGGTTCCGATTCCCGCACGCATGATCATTGATTGTTGCTCTGGAGTCATTTGAGACACCAGCTCCTGAATACCGGCCTTGCCTGAGGTAGCAAACGTGAATTCTGCTTCTGTCAGCAACTTCATCTGTTCGCTGTCAGGAATAAACAGGTGCCCCAATAAGGTGGTAACCAGAGCCGCCAGAACGGCCAGGGTCAGGGTACTTAACAGTTGATTCTTGAAAAAGTTAAAACTGTCACGGTACAGGGTATTCGCCGTGATTGGCATGAAGACAGCTCCTATCAGGTTAAACAACAATTATCAGGTTAAACAACAACGCATAGGGGGTGATTGTACCTTGTTATGGGGAAACGTGGATAGTAGAAACGAGATGATACGGATAAATTAATGATTAGTTGTGATTGTTGATAACAGAAAAAAATTCTTCACATTATATTCTTAAGATAAAAATAAACATAAAATTAACCTTATTAAAACATAATGGAAATATAATGAGAGGAAAAATAAAACATCGGAATGGGTAAAAAGATTTCTAACTGATTAATAATAAATAACTTTGATTTGGATCAAGTTAAAATAATTCCTAATTGAAATAATAATATTATAGATATGCGGTTTTACTGAAATTTTTTGAAAGATGTGATCTGTCTTGGATCATAATTTCTAATATATGAGTATATTTTGATTGACTTGAAATCACAGGAATGGGATGAATAATGAAAAAAATTTCTGCATTTGTATTAGCAGCGGCAACTTTAGCACCATCATTTGCTTTTGCTCATGAAGCCGGTGATTTTATTTTCCGCACAGGTACGGCAACAGTAAGACCTAATACGGGTTCTGATAATGTATTAGGGGTGGGTTCTTTGAGTGCGGATAATAATACCCAAATGGGTTTGACCTTCAGTTATATGATGACCGATAATATTGGTTTTGAATTACTGGCAGGGACACCTTTCCAGCATCGGGTAAGTTTACCGGGTGTGGGTGATATTGCTAAAGTAAAACATCTACCGCCGACATTAATGGCGCAGTACTATTTCGGTTCTAAAGAAAGTAGTTTTCGCCCTTATGTTGGTGTTGGTTTGAACTATACCACTTTCTTTAACGAAAAATTCAATGGTAATTCGGCTGTTAAAGATAATAACTTACATAGTCTGGACTTGAAGGATTCCTGGGGTATTGCGGGGCAGGTTGGTTTGGATTATGAGTTAGATCAGAATTGGATGTTGAACGCCTCTGTGTGGTGGGTAAACATTGAAACGGATGTGAAATTTAAAGCAGGTGACCAGCAATATAAAATTGATACCCGGCTTGATCCGTGGGTGTTTATGTTTGGGGTTGGTTATCACTTTTAATATAAAAATGGGGCAGATTTTGCCCCATTCTTTGTATTAAAGTTGAGTGGCAGACTTCATTTTTGATACAAATTCAGTCAGTTTTTTCAGCATTATTTCTGGCTGAGAAAGATTTTCTTCGATAATTTTAACGACGGCAGATCCTGAAATGGCTCCCGCTGCGCCACTGGCTAATGTTTCTTTTACCTGCTCAGGTTCTGAAATACCAAATCCTTGTAACGGTGGTGCAGCATGATATTCCTGTAGTTTATTGACTAGATGATTTAACGGTTTTTCACCTCGTCTTTCTATACCGGTCACTCCCGCTCTTGATAATAAGTAGGTATATCCGCGGCCATAAGAAGCAATTTTCTGTAATAGTTCATCTTCCGCGTCGGGGGGACAAATAAAAATGGGGGCAATCCCATGTTTCATGGCTGCGGTACGGAATGGCAGTGATTCTGACATAGGAACATCTGCAACTAATACGGAATCGATATCTGTATCTTTGCAACGGCGGTAGAACTCATCTATTCCATGATGAAAAACCAGGTTGGCATACATTAATAAACCAATAGGAATATCAGGATATTTTGCCCGAATTTTTGTTAATAGCTTAAAACAGAGCGTGGGAGTCACATTTGAGGAGAAAGCACGCAGATTAGCATTCTGAATTGTCGGGCCGTCAGCCAGCGGATCGGAAAAAGGAATACTTAACTCAAGAGCATCAGCACCACCAGTAATCAGTGCATCAATAATTTTCAATGATAATTCTGGGGTTGGATCACCGAGTGTGACAAAGGGGACAAAAGCACCTTGTTTACGACTTTCCAGTTGCTTAAATAGCTGCTCGTAACGTTCCATTAGATTTCCCCTCTGGATTTTAAAATATCGTGGACAGTAAATATGTCTTTATCACCGCGACCGGATAGGTTAACGATCAGTAATTGCTCTTTATCAGGAGCTTGATGGATCATTTTCAAAGCATAAGCCAGCGCATGAGAGGATTCGAGGGCTGGAATAATGCCTTCCTCACGGGAAAGGGTTTTGAATGCTTCTAATGCTTCATCATCGGTGATGGAAACATAGTCAGCCCGACCAATGCTATTCAGATAGGCATGTTGAGGGCCAACGGAAGGGAAATCCAGACCGGCGGAAATAGAATAAGATTCTTCAATCTGGCCTTCATCTGTCTGCATCATCGGCGATTTCATACCAAAATAGATACCCAATTTACCATGTTTCAATGGAGCGCCATGTTTACCGGTTTCGATACCGAGCCCGGCAGGTTCAATACCAATCAGGCGGACCGATGTTTCAGGAATAAATTCGGCAAACATGCCAATGGCATTGGAGCCCCCGCCAACACAGGCCAACACGGCATCGGGCAGGCGTCCCTCTCTTGCCAGAATCTGGGATTTGGCTTCTTCGCCGATCATACGCTGGAACTCTCGGACCATCGTTGGATAAGGGTGTGGTCCGGCGGCAGTCCCTAATAAATAGTGGGCTTTATCATAGCTACCAGACCAATCACGTAACGCTTCATTGCAGGCATCTTTTAAGGTGGCAGAACCGCTGTGAACCGGAATAACTTCGGCTCCCATCAGACGCATGCGGAAAACATTAGGGGATTGGCGCTCCACATCTTTAGCACCCATATAAATGCGGCATTTCATATTTAAAAGTGCGCAGGTAAGGGCGGTGGCTACACCATGTTGACCGGCACCGGTTTCTGCAATAATTTCGTTTTTGCCCATGCGTTTCGCTAATAGAGCCTGACCAAGTACCTGATTGGTTTTATGAGCACCGCCGTGTAATAGATCTTCTCGTTTCAGATAAAGGCGCGTTTTGGTGCCTTTTGTCAGATTACGGCATAACGTTAATGCCGTTGGCCTGCCTGCATAATTTTTCAGTAGATCTTGAAATTCTTGCTGGAATTCGGGATCTTGCTGAGCGGCAATAAATGCGGCTTCTAATTGTTCAAGGGCGGGAATAAGGATCTGTGGTACAAATTGCCCACCGAAATCACCAAAATAGGGGTTAAGCTTACTCATTATTCTATCTGTCCATTGTAATTAATCGAAATATACCCGTCATCTTTCAAGTTGCCTCTTTGTTGGCTGCGCTCACTCACCCCGGTCACATAGTTATCTATGCTCCCGGGGATTCGTTCCCTTGCCGTCGCGATCCATCTTGAAATCCATAGGGTATATAGTAGTTAATCGAAATATAGTAATTAATCAGAAAACAGTAATTAATTGAAAAATTGCTGTTTATTGGTAACAGCGTAACAGTTGAAACACCTTATTTAGTTTATGACTGCTTTTGATACCGGGTGCGTTTTCGACGCCAGAGTTAAAATCAAGTCCGCAACAGCCATATTTTGCGGCTTGTTGGCAATTTTCTTCATTTAATCCACCGGCTAGCATGATGTTGGCGAGTGATTGTTTTTCAAGTAATTGCCAATCGAAACTTTGGCCGGTTCCACCTTTGCCGTTATCAAGTAAATAACGGTCAACATTTCCGGCTTTAGTATGAAATTCATCTTTCGACATATCAATTGCTTTCCAGATTTGACAATTTTCAGGCAATGTTTTTCGTAATTCCTCAATATAAACTTCGCCTTCGGCGCCATGTAACTGCACCGCAGCCAGAGAAAGGGCACGGGCGGTATGACTGATGAATGCGGATGATTGATTTTGAAATACCCCGACATATTTGAGATTTGCTGCATTGATAATTTGTTGGGCCTGTTGGATATTAATTTTACGCGGTGAATGTTCAGCAAATATCAAACCACCATAAACAGCACCTGCCTGTAATGCCACTTTCGCATCTTGTGGGCGAGTTAATCCACAGACTTTATTTTCACCCAGAATCAGTTGACGTAATGCTAAATCCAGATTGGGTTGGGCCATCAAAGCACTGCCAATGAGAAAGCCATTAGCATAATGGCTAAGCTCACGAATTTGTTGATGCTGGTGGATACCCGATTCGCTAATAACAATGGTTTCTTCCGGTAACTGTGGCGCAAGTTGTTTGGTCCGGTTTAAATCGATAGAAAGATCTCTCAGATCACGGTTATTGATACCAATAACTTTAGCTTTTAGTGCAACCGCTCTGGCTCGCTCTTCTTCTGAGCTGATTTCAGTCAGCACGCCCATATTCAGGCTATGCGCAAGTTCAGACAGCGTAATATATTGCTGATCATCGAGAACGGACAGCATCAGCAAAATCGCATCGGCTTGATAATAACGGGCAAGATAAACCTGATAAGGATCGATAATAAAATCTTTGCACAATACTGGTTGGTGAACGGCATCACTGACTAAACGAAGAAATTCATAGTTGCCTTGAAAATATTTTTCATCAGTTAATACAGAGATGGCAGTTGCATAGGGCTGATAAATTTTCGCTATCTGAATGGGATCAAAATCCTGGCGAATAACGCCTTTAGAAGGCGATGCCTTTTTACACTCCAGAATAAAAACGGTCTGTTCGCTGTTTAGTGCCTGATAAAAATGACGGTTGCTGGCAACAACAGCGTTAATAAAACTTTCCAATGGTTGTTGCTGTTTACGATTAATAAGATAGTCGGCTTTATCATTAACAATTTTCTGTAAAATGGTAGCTTGCATGATTAACTCCTTGTTGCAAGTGCAATAACTCGTTCATAAGCTCGGCCACTGTGAATGGTTTCGAGAGCTTGTTGGGTGTTATGACGTAAATCTTCTTGTCCATGAATTTTCATTAACAGAGCAACGTTAGCCGCAACGGCGTCAGCATGGGCTTTCTTACCCCGTCCTTGTAACAATAAACTGAGCATTTCACGATTATCCGTTGGTGAACCTCCTTTTAATGCTGACATTGGATGACGTTGTAAACCAAAATCTTCAGCATTTAATTGATAATGGATAATTTCTCCATCGTTAATTTCTGCCACTTTCGTTGGTGCATGCAGTGCGACTTCATCCATGCCACCACTGTGTACAACCGCTGCCCGTTGATAGCCGAGAACCCGTAAAGTGCGGGCAATCGGTTCAACGAGCTCCGGGCTGTAGACGCCAATTAATGCTAATGGCGGACGTGCCGGGTTAATCAAAGGACCTAATATATTAAATATAGTCCGGGTTTTCAGTTGTTGACGTACCGGCATCGCATGACAGAATCCCAGATGATAATGTGGCGCAAATAGGAAACAGATGCCGATTTCATCCAGTGCACTACGGGCACATTCCGCGCTGATGTCAAGGGCGATACCAAACGCTGCCAGCAAATCAGAAGAACCTGATTGGCTGGAAACACTACGGTTACCATGTTTGGCAATTTTAATCTGGCAAGCCGAGGCGACAAAGGCACTGGCGGTTGAAATATTGATACTGTTCGCACCATCACCGCCCGTTCCGACGATATCGCAGAAAGTGTAATCCGGCCGTGGAAATGGCAGGGCATTTGCCAATAAGGCTTGGGCTGCACCGGCAATCTCCTGTGGTTGTTCACCTCGTAATTTCATGCTGATAAGTACAGCAGCGAGTTGTGGTTCACTTAATTCTCCTTGAATAATGGCGGCAAATAGTTGCTGGCTTTCTTGTTGTGTTAGTGTTTGCGCATTAAACAATTTGTTGAAAATAGCTTGCATTTTCATCTCCCTTTTAATTTAGTGCCCAAACCAGAGTTTGTTCAAGCAATTTAGCGCCATGAGTTGTGAGAATCGATTCTGGGTGAAATTGAAATCCACAAACCTTATGTTTATCGTGGCGAACGGCCATAACGGTGTCGCCACAACGGGCAGAAATAGTCAGTTCAGATGGAATTCGGCTCCCCGTGAGAGAGTGATAACGGGCAACGGGCAGCGGGTTTTCCAGATTGGCGAACATAGCTTGATTATCGTGTTTTGCCAGAGAAGCTTTGCCGTGTAGGATTTCATCAGCAGCAGAAATTTCTCCACCATAAGCTTCAATAATGGCTTGATGTCCAAGACAGATGCCGATCACTGGGATTTTGCCGATGATTTGTTGGAGTAATTGCGGCATACAACCTGAGTCAGATGGTTTACCCGGTCCCGGTGAAAGCATCAATAGCGGAGAGGAGAGCATGCTTAATTGCTGCATAATCATTTCAGTTGCCACAGTATTACGATAGATAACAACCTGATGACCATGATTACGTAATTGATCGACCAGGTTATAGGTGAATGAATCCACGTTATCGAGCAGAAGAATATTTGCCATTAGAAAGTCTCCTCTGCCTGATGAGCCTCAATAATTGCACGAATGACGGCTCTTGCTTTGTTACGCGTCTCTTCGGATTCGGCTAACGGTTCGGAATCCAGTACGATACCTGCGCCAACCTGAATAGTCGCTATGCCATCTTCCACGTAAGCAGAGCGAATAACGATACAATTATCCATATCCCCTTTGCCGGTGAAATAACCGACAGCACCACCGTAGCTGCCACGGCGTTCGCTTTCATAGTGAGCGATAAGTTGCATTGCGCGTACTTTCGGTGCGCCGGTAAGGGTGCCCATATTCATACAAGCTTGATAGGCATGAAAGGTGTCTAAATCATGGCGTAATGTCCCCACGACGCGGGAGACCAGATGCATAACAAAAGAGTAGCGATCGACTTTTGTCAGATCCGCGACATAGCGACTGCCCGGTTCACAAATGCGGGCCAGGTCATTACGCGCCAAATCAACTAACATTAAGTGCTCAGCTAGCTCCTTATGATCTGTTCGCATTTCCAGTTCGGTCCGGCTATCAAGATCCGCATCCAGCTCGCCAGCCGCATTGCGCCCACGGGGGCGTGTGCCGGCGATTGGGTAGATCTCAATTTGGCGATTAGATGCATCATATTTAAGTGCGCTTTCAGGAGACGCGCCAAACAGACAGAAATCTTTGTCCTGCATGAAAAACATGTAGGGACTTGGATTGCGGTGCTTAAGTTTTTCGTAAGCATGAAGCGGTGCCGGGCAGGGCAGAAAGAAGCGTCTTGATGGCACTACTTGAAAAATATCCCCTTGGCGGATGTATTGTTGCAACTGTGCCACCGTTTCTGCATAGCTCTTGTCATCCCGATTGTATGAAACTTTCATGGTTGGCAGAGAGATTTGTTGTACTGGCTCAATGGGCTCGGTAATGAGCGCCACTAATGTTTTCAATCGTTGTTTAAGGCGTTGCTCTTCTGCTTGAGAATCACTGAAAAGAGAGAGTTGCAAGCGTGCATTTTTATTCTGGTGGTCGATCACCAATAACGTTTCTGCGAGATAAAAACAGAAATCTGGGCAGCGTTGAACGGTTTTTACTGCCGGTAATGGTTCAAATCCAGCCACCAGATCGTAGGAAAAAAGGCCGCCAACGAATATCGCTTCTGCGCTTGACGAATTGTATGGTGACGGCTCTTCCGCCAGAGAAAGCAGGGCACGCAGTGCATCAAATACGGATACCGCTTTCAGACGATTATCTTCATCTATATTGTGATTGATGGGTGGGAAAATCACTTGAAGAGCATTGTCTGTTATTTCAGATTGAACGTCGCTGGAAAATTTGTTGGCCAAAATGGGTAATAAATTTCGGCCATTTTCTGTTAACGCGTCAAAAGTAACCTGATTGCCGTTGGCACTGATGCGCAAGGCACTATCGATAATGAGCAGACTTTTTAAGTTTTTTTTGCTGTTAATTTCCGCAGATTCTAGCAATAAAGTTGCTGGTCGCTCACCGCAGAGTTGGTTGAATAGTTGCGTAGGATCGGGTTGGTAAGCGGCTTCCTGCTCGATTACTGTGATTTTTGGTTGTTTATCCGTCATTTTGTCGTCCTGTTAATAAGCTATGCATATAAAAAAACCCGCTGATTAGGCGGGTTTTGGTAATTTGGCACTGTTGATTTATGTGCGTGACCATACCGCCCTTACTGGGAAGTTATGCCACCAACGGATAGACGTCATCAATACAGCCATTTTCAGTGCCTCTTCATTATCACTCTTGTACTAGTAAACTGGAACGAAATTGGTGTGTCAAGTATTTTTTGGTGCGTTTATTAAAACGTTACAGGTAGTGCATTTCCCACAGAATCTATTCAAGAGATAACCCTGTTTAATTTTAATAAAATTATTATTTTATTGTCACAAATAACTCATATTATTATTTTATGGTATACCTATGATATATATTTAGTAATATTAAGTATGTAAATCATGTTTCATGAAAAAAAGAATTTAGCGATAGTAAAAATTGGTTAAAGAGCAGAATTGGCTGGATTTTGTTTGAGTCAATAGGCAAACGGAGAAAATAGATAATCAATTTTTATATCTGTATATGAAAAAAAGAGGTTTAGCTAATATTACTATGAGCAGTAGTATTCATCACTCTAACATATCGTGTTATTTAAAATTTAGATCTTTATAAGTTAACACTATGTAATTCTTTGTATTTAATACGTTATAGGTATGCCAGAGGCGCGATTTTTAATCTGAATACTTATAGATTTCTACTTAATTCTGGCATCGGTCGCCATGATTTAACTCTCTGATGTTTAAAATAATTGTACTATTAGTGGAGTAAGATATGAGTGAAAATGAACCAAAAGCAGATAGCCAATTGGTGTATGAAACTGATCCATATAAGGTTAAGGATTCGGAAGAAGGCGCGGCGCAAAAAACTTATCGGTTAAATGGTTTTGATCCTAAGACAACCGATGGCGCATTATCCTATACCCCAACAAGACTGGCTAAAACGGTTTTTAATATTTATGAGCAGAAGGATGATTTTGGCGTTTTCTGTTATTTAACTGATTGGTCAATCTATGATGCGCGTTTTATTGACACAGCAAGCGAAGATGATTTTAAAAAGAATGGTGGCAGAGGCTCTGACTTAATGCGCTTTAAGGGTGATAAAGACAAGGGAAAGCCGTTTCAGCGAATTATCTTTAGCTTTGCAGGTATTATTGGTGATCCCGGAGAGAAGAAAGCAACTATCATTGCTGCTGCGGGTAAAAATGGATGGCAAATGGGGGATGCTGAACAAGATATTCTTGAGAATCATGAAGGAAAACCTATTCCAATTGATCCTTGGGCTGATGTTGCAGCCTATCTTAATTGTGGTTTTACTCAGTGGGCGGGCAATCCTGTAGACTTATATCAGCAAGATAAAGCCCAAGGGGTATTAGGAGGATTGAACTTACTCAGAGAAGAAAACCCAGATTTGGAGATTTCTGTCAGTGTTGGCGGCTGGTCAATGAGCGGTGCTTTTTATAAAGTTTGTCGTGATGAGAAACTGCGCCAACGGTTTGTTGAGGGGGTTAAAGATTTATACACCAGATTCCCCATGCTAACCCATATTGATCTTGATTGGGAATATCCTGGTTCTGCGGGGGAAAGTAATCAATTTGATGAAGATGATTATAAGTATTTTGCTGAGCTTATTAAGGATTTAAAAAACGCAAATATCAGTAATTTGAAAGGAATTAGTATTGCAGCTTCTGCTGATGTAGAAAAGATTAAAGCCGCACATATTCCAGAATTGATCGCTGCCGGTGTCAATGAAATCAACTTAATGACTTATGATTTCTTTACATTGGGCGATGGGAAACTTTCTCATCATACTAATCTTTATCGTAATCAGGATGACCAGTATTCTAAATATTCAGTCGATGATGCAGTTAACTATCTTATCTCTTTAGGTATTAATAAGAAATTTATCTATATCGGTTATTCGGGTTATACGCGTAATGCCAGAACTGCGGAGTTAGAGAGTAAGGATAATGAACAGCTAGTTGGTAAATATACTGATGGAACATCCACGGTAGGGAGTTTTGAATACAGCGTAATTGAATGGACAGATATTATCTATCACTATGTTGATTATGAAAATAAAATAGGTCGTAATGGCTTTACGGTTATTCATGATCCGGTTGCTAAAGCTGATTATCTTTACAATAAAGATCTCAAAGTATTTATGTCGTTAGATACGCCCCGCTCAGTAAGAGATAAAGGCCGCTATGTTAAAGAAAAAGGGCTTGGTGGTTTATTTATTTGGACCGGCGATCAGGATAATGGCTTATTAACGAATGCGGCTCATGAAGGGTTAGGCCGTAAAGCCGTTAAAAAAGTCATAGAAATGGAGCCATTTTATTTCGAAGGTGAACTTCCTTCTTACGATAAACCGAAAGAGAAACAGTGTGAAGCATGTAAATTAAATTGAATTTATGCTTTTAAAAATCTCACTACTTAACGTGGTTATAGTCTCTATAACTATTCTGTTCAGGTGTTTCCGATTAATTAGGTTGGGAATAATATAATGGATAAATATAAAAGTATTTCTCGTGAAAAACAGGATATAACAAAAGTATCACCATTATTAGCTGCGGTGGCAGAAGTCAAATCGCCAAAATCGCCATCAGGTTATAGGTTATTAAACGCAGTAGAGAAAGCAGATAATTCCACTACCACGCTGGTTAATACACTCCAGCGTTTGGGATATCACTCAATTTTTGATATTGCAGAAGTATCAAAGCAGCGATTTATTAAACGCCATAATCAATCATTATCAGGTCATGCAGAGGTCATTTTTGATAAAGCAGTGAGTGCGGCTAATCAATTGGTACAAAGTTATCGGCAAAGACAATTGAGGGACTACGATGGCGCATTATTAACAAAAACGAGTCATCAGGTAAGATATTTTTCTTATAGTAATAATAATGTAGATGATAAAGAAAAATTACCTGATTACAGTAGTTTATTTCCTGAGCCTTGGGATAACTTCTGTCAGCCAAACGCTATTGAGTCCCTTGACAGTCCGGTAAATTACTTGCTTGATCTTTATAAGTTTGTACAACAAATAGAGTTAGATGGTTCTAATAATGCCGTGGGATTGGAGCAAAGGCGTGCTGATATTCCTGATTTATTACTGAACAGTGATAATCTTTACAAAGAGATCACGGCAATATCTATTGTGAATGATGTTTTGTCGAAAAGTGCCAGGGAATATATTGATCAGACTGGTCAGGCGCAAAAACCGGTTAATCAGGTTTTGGGAGAGACTCGTTTTCCCTTTACATTACCTTATAGTTTACCCTCTCAACAGATCAATAAAGGTTTGGCCGAAAAAGAGACTGAATTAGGTACAGTTATTCAGCAAGTGAATCAACAATTTCCTTGGCATATCTTAACGGAAAAACGTGATCAGGCTCTGCTGGCTTATACTCAATTAAGTAAGGAGCAAATGACTTTACTGACAGAGAAAAGCCCATTTGCGCAAAATTTTTTATCACGCGAACAACTTATTAATAGCTATTTCAGCACAAGTACAACAGAAGTATTGCCTGAACGTGATGTTGCAAAACATGCTTATATTATTCATGCTGATGAAAATGTCACTGGCCCGACATTATTGAGTGATAATGTTGATAAAGCTTATGATGAAATTGTTGTTACTTGTGAAAATAAAGCTAAAGAGATGATCAAAGTTAAACTTCGTGGTGAAAATGTTCTGACCTATAATCGCATAAAAGCGAGGATGGAGCCTTTCGATAATTCATCACCATTTAGTCGCCAGTTAAAATTGACTTATGTAGAAAGTGATAATAGTGATATCGGTAATTTAGATAATGGTCCTTTCTTTGGTGAAATGATAGTTTATGCTGCGATACCAGGAGAGAATACAAATAATTCTTCGGTAAATATTGAAGGTATTAATTTCCTGACCATGACTTACCGTTTTGCTATTGCGAAACAAGGGACTGCACAATCAGAATTATTGCCAGAAGCAGAGACATTTTTCCAAGATAACTATGGCGTTTCTGCGGATGAAAGTGTGAAATTAAAAGAGATTTTATCTTTTGGTCAACAAACAGGATCGAAAGTGACAGATCTCGAACACTTGTTTAGTAGTGGTGATTTCCGCCCTTTAGTTTCGCCAAATGTGGTCTTTTCTAATCCTATCTTCGGTAGTGGACAAACATCAGAACACTTTCCTGCACCTTATCACTATGGTGGAATTTATATAAATGCGGGGCAATTAGACGCATTAAGCATTGTGAGAACGGACTCTGGACGGGAAATAGATGCAGTTTCTGATTTTCGTTATGATCGAATGAACCGCTTTATTCGTTTACAGCGTTGGTTAGCGTTACCTTATCATCAGCTTGATTTATTGGTAATTTCAGCAATAAAAGCTGAGCCCAATAATACCGATTTGGCTATCTCTAATAATACATTAAGAGCATTAGGTTTATTCCGCCATTTATCGACACAATATAAAGTATTACCGGAGACGTTTGCCGGATGGATATATCAAATTACGCCATTTGCTATCAGCAATAATGTTCCATTTTTTGATCAACTGTTTAATCACTCTAAACTTTTCGATCAGCCTTTAATTCTGGATGGGAAAGAATTTAACTATACGGAAAATCAAGGCGATGGAGCAAAAACAGTTAAACAATTGTGTGCTGGGTTAGCCATTTCTTTATCCACATTTCAAGTAATTGCGCCTATCGTTGAGAACGCGTTGAAGCTCTCTGCTGGCAAATTGGTGCGTAATCTTGATGTCGTATCCAGACTTTATCGCTTGGTGACTATTCCACGATTATTTGGTTTTTCTGCGGAAGATGGATTAATTTTGGTGGATATTTTAACGGATAAAAGCGAATATCTGGCAAATATACCGGCTTTAGGAGAGAAAGATGACATCCTCAGTATTATTGCTCAAATGGAGGTTTTAACTTCCTGGCTTGCTAAAACGAAACTGACACCAATCAAGCTTTCTCTATTATTAGGTAAAACTCAGCTTCCGGTCGTGCCAACAAGTGGTATGTTAACCTTTTATAAAGGAATTTCTGACGGCCTTACTGATAATGTACGTTTGCAAGAATCTGATTTTAATCGGCAAGAAATAAATGGTACAGATTGGTGGACCATTCTGTCAGATGAAAATGGTGTTTTTGATAGGGATAATGGATTAATCAAAGATATTCCATTGATATGGGGAAAAACAGACGAAGAATCTCTGAGGAAAAAGATAGAAGATATTGTAAAAGAGAAAAAGATAACTCCAGATAATAATCAAATTAATATTGTCTTGCAGCTCATATTGCAAGCTAAAACCGCACAAGAGAGTCTATTATCTAGCGCGATTGCGGGTGAATATGGGGTATCAAGAGATATTGTGCCACTACAATTGCGTTGGTTAGGAAGTGGTGTTTATTCAGTGTTGAAAATGGTGTTAGATAATACACCAGAAAAAGTTGAAGATATTAAAAAAGAGTTTCTGGACTTGACCTATAGTCTGTTAGTTTATACCCAATTAATTAATGCGTTGAGCATAGGTAATAATCTATTGTTATTGCGCCTGACAAATCCTAAATGGCTTGGATTAAACATAGATGAAAAAACAGAAATATCATTGTCGTTAGATGAAATTTTCCTGTTGAATCGCTATCAAGATTTACTGGAAAATGCGAGACAAAATGAAGATAAGGTTCAAGAATATTTTACTTTTGCTAACAGTGAAATTTTACCGAAGACAGACGAGGATGATAATAATTATAAATGTGCACAATTACTGGCTGAAATTTTAGATTGGGATTCTGATGAAATTTATCTTGCTTGCGATAAAGGAGGATTAGAAAGAAAACGTGCGATGACCTTATCTCAAATAGATTGGATACGACGGCTACAACAATTTTCGGTGAAAACCAATTTATCTGTTGAGCCTTTATTAGGTGCTGGTGCACTTGATGTTAATTCAGATTTTGAAGCTTTCCAAAGCATCGGTGAAGCGATAATGGCTGCATTAAAAGCGCAAGGAGATGACGAGAATGTCTAATTTAATTGAAGCAAAATTACAGGAAAATTTGCGTGATGCATTAGTTGACTATTATCTTGGTCAAATTGTTCCGCATGATACTGCTTTTCAATCTCAGCGTGAAGGAATTAAAAACGTTGATGATTTATATGATTTTCTATTGTTAGACACTCAGGTTTCTTCCAAAGTAAAAACAGCCCGTGTCGCGCATGTTACCCAATCGGTACAACAATATATTAACCGTATTGTTTTGAATTTAGAGTCAGGTTTATCGATGACTCAGGAAGAGGCAGATAATTGGCAGGAGTTTGCTAATCGTTATGGTTATTGGGCGGCAAATCAACAACTGGCTATTTACCCGGAAGTCTATGTTGATCCCACATTACGTTTAACCAAAACGGAATTCTTTTTCCAACTTGAAAGCGCACTTAATCAAGGCAAGCTCACGGATGATGTTGCTCAGAAAGCAATATTAGGATACCTGAATAATTTCGAAGAGGTCAGTAATTTAGAGATTATTGCTGGCTATGAAGATGGTATTGATATTGCCGATGATAAGATCTATTTCATTGCCAAGACCCGTACTCAACCTTACCGTTATTTTTGGCGCACATTAGATGCCAAACAGCGTAATAATCAGACTGACGAACTCAATCCTACCGCTTGGGGTGAGTGGAAGCTGATTAATGTTCCTTTAGAAAATGCCTATAATAGTATTATTCGCCCAATTATTCTAAATAGCCGATTGTATATTAGTTGGTTTGAAGTTTCTGAAGAAAAACAAGATAAAGATAATAGTATTAAGTATCGCACCAAAATTAATTTGGCACATTTAGCGTTTGATGGTACCTGGAGTACCGGTACTACCGTTCGTGAAGATTTACTTGACCATTCAATGAAAGAGTTGATTGCGGTTCTCGATCGTACTGGAGACGCTGAACGTTTAGCGTTGGTGGCATTTGTACGTTTGAAAGGTTCGGATCAGGGAACACCGTACGATTATGATGAAGTCTTCACTTATGTTTGTGACAACCTATTAATGGAAGCAACGGATTTACCCAAATCTACTTCAACGCTATCCGATCTGGATGCATATGGCGCTGCTTTAGTCTGGTTCTATTTCCGGGAACCCTCAAATGGTGGGCCGGATGAATATAAGCAATTGGTGCTTTATCCCGTTAATAATAATATGAAATGGCCGATTGCCGAACCACCAATATTTGAAGGGCAACTGGGTACAATAGACGATTTCAAGCTGGATGCGACTTATGTTGAAGGGAAATTGAATATGTATCTTACGTCCACTTCAACGTATAAATATGATTTTAGCAGAAGTAAAAATATCCTCTATTGTATTTGGTTGGAAGATAGCAAGGGTGATCGGTGTTGGCTTGATTATAAGATACTGACTCCAGAAGATTATGATCCAAAGCTAAGTGTCACATTGAACCGTTGTGATAGGAGTGATGTAACGGTTGTTACGGGTTTTAGTTTACCGTCGGAAACGGGAGATGTTGCTGGTAGAATTAAAACTAAACTTAGTGTGGGAAAATTGCTTCGTGATAAGGTGCAAATTAAACAGACTAAACAAACCCAATATTTGCAATTTCCAAAAGAGAAGCAGCCAGAGGAGCAACCAGAAAGTTGGTATTCTGACAAAGCGATTCGTTTAAATACCCTGTTTGCAAAAGAGTTAATTAGTAAGGCGAGTCAAAAACTGGACAAAGTTCTCAGTTGGGAAACTCAAAATATTCATGAAGAGCCGATTACCGGCAATGTTTCAAAACCTATCGACCTGAAAGGGGCAAATGGTATTTATTTCTGGGAATTATTCTTCCATATGCCATTTATGGTGGCTTGGCGGTTTAATGTCGAACAGCGTTATGAAGAAGCCAGTCGCTGGATTAAGTTTATTTTTAATCCTTTTGAAAGCAATGATGAACTAGCGCTGGAAAAAGATAAGCCACGTTATTGGAATAGTCGCCCGATAATTGATGAGCCCAAGAGATTACGTAGTCTGATAGAACCGGCTGATCCTGATGCAATTTCTGCCAGTGAACCTATTCATTATCGTAAAGCTATTTTTAACTTCTACGTTAAGAATGTTATCGATCAGGGTGATATGGAATATCGCAAGTTACAGCCTACGGCCAGAACGCTGGCACGTCTGAGTTATGCAACGGCAAGTTCATTATTAGGTGCGCGTCCTGATCTCCAATTAGCCAGTTTCTGGCAGCCAATAACCCTTGAGGATGCATCATATAAGAAGAATAGCGCAGTACGTGCATTGGAGATGATAAGTTATCCTTTGCCTTATGCCCCGGTGGTGCATGATAAAACGATTCGTGCGCTGGATAATGATCTCTTTATGAAACCAATTAATGAAGAGTTAACGGCCCTGTGGGATAAAATAGAAAACCGGATTTACAATTTACGGCATAATTTAACGCTGGATGGTAAAGAAATTTCTATGGATCTTTATGATTCGAAAATTTCTCCTCGTGGATTAATGAATCAGCGTTATCAGCGGGTTGTTGCTGCCAGAAATGCTAGCAGAATGAATTTCAGAGTACCCAATTATCGTTTTGAACCGATGTTGGCGCGGGCGAAATCGGGTGTCGATACGTTGATACAATTTGGCAGCACGTTGTTAAGCCTGTTGGAACGGAAAGATAATCTGAGTTTTGAATCATTCCAGATGGTGCAGAATAATGATCTCTACCGTTTTGCGGTTGACCTCCAACAACAAGATATCAATATTAATCAGGCCAGTCTTGATGCATTGCAAGTGAGTAAACAATCTGCTCAGGAGCGGTACGAACATTATAAAAGTCTTTACGATGAAAATATTTCGTCAACGGAGCAGCAGGTTATTGAATTACAGGCTCAGGCATCTTCTGCGCTGTTAGCTTCACAAGTATCAAGAACAGCGGCGGCAGCACTGGATTTAGTGCCCAATATTTATGGATTGGCAGTTGGGGGTTCACGTTGGGGGGCCGCTTTAAATGCTGTTGCTGAAATAGCAACCTTGAAACATCAGTCTGATAGTACTAAAGCTGAAAGTCTCAGTGTTTCTGAATCTTATCGCCGTCGCCGGCAGGAGTGGGAACTGCAATATAAACAAGCTGAATGGGAAGCAAAGTCTATTGATCAACAAATTAATATTCAGCAGTTGCAGGTCAGTGCTGCACGTAAGCGTTTGGCGCAAGTTGAAGCACAACAGCAACAATCTCAGGCACTGTTGGCTTATTTCTCTAGCCGTTTTACCAATGAAAGTTTATATACTTGGATGATTAGCCAGATCTCAAGCCTCTATTTACAGGTTTATGATGCCGTTTCATCGTTGTGTTTATCCGCACAAGCCTCTTTACAGTATGAGCTTGGGCTAGGCGAGCAGAATTTTATTGATGGCGCGAGTTGGAATGATCTCTATCAAGGGTTGTTGGTCGGTGAAAATCTGAAATTGGCGTTGCAACGTATGGAACGCACTTATGTTGAGCAAAATTCACGTAAATTGGAAATTATCAAAACGATTTCGCTTAAATCTTTATTGGGTGAGGAGTGGGAGACAAAACTTCAAACCTTGAAATCGCATAACCAAATTACGTTTAATTTGGATGAAACCAAACATTTTGTTCCAGATTATACGGGCTTATTTAATCGGCGGATTAAATCAGTTTCAGTGACGCTGCCGATGTTAATTGGGCCTTATGAAGATATCTGTGCCAAATTAAGTTTGTCGGGTGTGAGTAGCTATACGACAAAAGCGGATCTCAAAACCGTTGAAAAGATGTTGAAAGAAGGAGCTCGTGCGGAAACACCTTATACGGTGCGCAGCATCCAGCCTAATCAACAAATCGCTTTATCTACGGGTATTAATGACAGTGGAATGTTCACACTTAATTTCGATGATGAACGTTTCTTACCCTTTGAGGGGGTAGGGGTAGGATCGAGTTGGAATTTCCAATTTACCAATACCTCACAGGATTTAGAAAGTTTAACCGATGTTATTCTTCAAATTCGATATACCGCGCAAGAAGGATCCGCATCATTTGGCTCGGCTGTTAAGGCATTATTGAGTAAGGAAAACCCAGATTTGTGATAACGAGAATTAAGCATTAAGCGAATCAGTCACCTGAATTTAAAATGCTTACTCATTATCTTTAACATTCAAATTAGCCTCTTCTCATGATGTGGAGGCTAAATATAAATCGCATTGGAGTTTATAAATGGTAAATAAATATACTTATACCTCATCGAAATCCATGTCCGATATCAGTGATATTGTTGGTGAACCATTAACTGCATGGAAAAATCAGGCAGGTGGCCAAGTTTATAATGTTATTTTTAATCGTGGTGTTTATACCAATACCTATTGGGTTGAGCGCTGGCATATTCCTGATCCTACGGCTAACGAGGGAACACCGCATAATGCTTGGCAATATATTCGTCCAGCGACGGAAGATGAGATAAAACAGCACGGAAATCCTACCGATGGGCGTGTTGATCCAACCGAAGATATTCCTTCACCGGTTTTACAACCAGATGATATTACAGAACAAACCTATCAACGGCCGGATGTTAATTTTAAACCTGATGGTTCAGCGGGTAACCTTTCTTATACTGCGACGCGTGTTTGTCGCCCGATGTATAATGAATATGAACGTGATAAATCCAGACCGAAGCTTTCTGCTTATATTACTGATTGGTGCCAATATGATGCACGTTTGGATGGTGAGGATGAAGACGCTGATCATCGGGGAAGAGGATTTGATTTAAGCACTATCAATGTCACCGCTTATGATAAATTAATATTCAGCTTCTTAGGTATTTACGGTGATACGGGCGTAAAAGGGGATAAGATCAAAGAAGTTGCTGATGGCTGGAATAGCCAGAGTGACATCAAAATTACCGAAGGCCATATTGTTCCTCTTGATCCTTATGGCGATTTAGGGACTGCCCGTAATGTGGGATTACCGAAAGAAAGCGCGAATACTAATATTAATCCAGGAACATTTCTGCCTTTTTATCAACAAAAGAAAGCGTCCGGTTTATTGGGTGGATTACGCGAATTACAAAAAACGGCGCGTTTAGCGGGTCATAAACTTGACCTGGCTTTTAGTATTGGTGGCTGGAGTATGTCCGGTTATTTCTCCGTGATGGCGGCTGATGAAACAAAACGTGGTGTTTTTGTTGACAGTATTGTTGATTTCTTTGAGCGCTTTCCTATGTTCAGTTGTGTCGATATTGACTGGGAATATCCCGGAAGCCCGGGTGAGGAGGGTAATGTTTACGATCCGAAAGATGGAGAACATTACGCTCTGTTAGTTAAAGAATTACGTGAATCTTTGGATAGTCGATTTGGTCGAGAGGATAGAAAAGAGATCTCCATTGCTTGTAGTGGTGTAAAAGCGAAATTAAAAACCTCTAATATTGCCGAATTAGTTAAGAATGGTCTGGATAATATTTATTTAATGAGTTACGACTATTTTGGTACCGGGTGGGCACCTTATATCGGCCATCATACTAATCTCTATTCGCCAAAAGATCCTGATCCATCAGATGCGTCTGATTTATCCGCGGAAGTTGCTATCCATTACTTACATCAGGATCTTGGCATCCCTTTGGAGAAAATTCATTTAGGTTATGCCAACTATGGTCGTGCAGGAAAAGGGGCAAATCTTGAAACGCGCGAATATAATAAAACTGGCGAGGCGTTAGGAACAATGGAAAAAGGCTCACCGGAATTCTTTGATATTGTTAATAATTATCTTGATAGCGAACACACTCTTGCTACCGGGAAAAATGGCTTTGTATTAATGACGGATACCAATGCTGATGCCGATTTCTTGTTTAGTGAAACAGAGGGACATTTTATCTCATTAGATACGCCACGCACGGTGAAGCAGAAAGCGGAATATGTTGCTAAGAATAAATTGGGCGGTATATTTTCTTGGTCAGGCGATCAGGATTGTGGCTTGTTGGCGAATGCAGCCAGAGAAGGGATGGGCTATATTGCTAAATCTAATGATGAAACCATCGATATGGGGCCACTCTATAATCCGGGTAAGCCCTATTATTTGAAATCGATTGGTTAGGTGAAGAAAAACGCCGGTTAATTCTTCTTTGCCAATAAAAAGGGATATCGCTTTTCTTATCTGTTCTGTCAGTTTTTTCATTCTTAAAATAATCATGTTTAGCCCGATATACTAGGGCTGAACATGATTATTTCTGTAAAACGCGACCATTTACCGTTAAGCTATCCCATCAAGCGTTTTAAGCTATTCGGGCAGAGAAAGAGATAATGACAAATTCAGCCACTGAGTTAGTAACAATTTACGATCTGCATAGCCATACGACTGCATCGGATGGTTTACTTTCACCCGCGGAATTGGTCGAACGCGCGGTGGCAATGGGCGTTAATGTATTGGCCGTGACTGATCACGATACGACGGACGCTATTTTGCCAGCCTATGAATATATTAACCAACATGATTTGCCATTAAAGCTCATATCGGGGGTTGAGATATCCACCCTGTGGCAAAATATCGAGATTCATATTGTTGGTCTGAACATTGATATTCAGTCAAATGCAATGATTGAATTACTTAATAAACAATCTGAACTCAGGAAAGAACGAGGAATTGAAATAGGTCGCAAACTGGCAAAGGTGGGTATTCCCGATGCTTGGACAGGAGCGAGCCGATTAGCAAATGGTGGACAAGTAACACGAGGCCATTTTGCCCGTTATTTAATTGAAATGGGCAAAGAACCAACAATGGCGAAAATATTTAAAAAGTATCTGGCAAAGGGAAAAATCGGATATGCTCCACCGCAATGGTGTACAATTGAACAAGCTATTGATGCCATTCATCAATCAGGTGGTCAAGCAGTCATTGCGCATCCGGGACGATATGATTTATCGACTAAATGGTTGAAGCGTCTGATTGTCTGGTTTAAACAACATGGTGGTGATGCAATGGAAGTTGCACAGTGCCAGCAGGCACCTAACGAGCGGAAATATCTCGGTCAGTTGTCACGGGAATATGATTTGATGGTTTCGTTAGGTTCTGATTTTCACCAGCCTTGTTCATGGATAGAGTTAGGGCGTAAATTGTGGTTACCCGGTGATGTGGTACCAATATGGCGTAACTGGTCACTGTAGGGGCTGCATAAAATTAAGAGGTAATTTATGAGCCAGTTTTTTTATATTCATCCAGATAATCCGCAGCCCCGCTTAATAGGGCAAAGTGTGGATGTGTTGAAAAAAGGTGGGGTGGTTGTTTACCCCACTGATTCCGGTTATGCGATTGGTTGCCGTTTGGAAGATAAAGATTCGATGACTCGGATATGTCGTATTCGCCAGTTAGACAGTCATCATAATTTCACCTTAATGTGCCGGGATTTGTCGGAAATATCGACTTATGCTTATGTCGATAATTCGGCTTTTCGTCTGATTAAGAATAATACTCCGGGCAATTACACGTTTATTTTGCGTGCGACGAAAGAAGTACCTCGTCGTTTGATGAATGATAAGCGGAAAACCATTGGATTACGTGTTCCATCTAATCCAATTGCCTTGGCGCTTCTTGAACAAGTGGGTGAGCCATTGATGTCCACGAGCCTGATTTTGCCAGGCAATGATTTTGCTGAATCTGATCCTGAAGAAATTAAAGATAATTTGGGAAAACGGGTTGATCTGATTATTCATGGGGGTTATTTAGGGCAACAACCGACCACCGTAATTGATTTAACTGAGGATACGCCGGTTGTAATACGGGAGGGGGCTGGCAATATCACGCCATTCTTATAAGTTACTCAGTAATTATTTTCAGAATCTATATAAAGCCTGTGTATTATATGCAGGCTTTATACCCGTCATCTTTCAAGTTGCCTCTTTGTTGGCTGCACTCGCTCACCCCGGTCACATAGTTTGCTATGCTCCCGGGGATTCACTCCCTTGCCGCCGCGATCCATCTTGAAATCCATAGGGTATATATTTTCCTGATTACCATCGAATCTCAGCTAGCTTGAGTAAATACTCAGGTATAGGTGCTGCCCGGATACATGAATAAATAAGCTGTTCGAATGTTTTTTTAAGGTTAAAGCGCCA